>JAEYTQ010000137.1 GCA_023433965.1 Pseudomonadota bacterium
AGGACAAGCCGGGCGTTGCGGCCTCGATCTTCGGCCCGCTGGCGGATGCCAACATCAACGTCGACATGATCGTGCAGAACGTCTCCGAGGACGGCAAGACCACCGACCTCACCTTCACGGTGCCGGCCGCCGACTACACCCGCGCCAAGGATACGATTACCGCCGCCAAGGCCAAGATCGGTTATGCGCGGCTGGATACCGCCACCGATGTCGCCAAGATTTCTGTAATCGGCAGTGGCATGCGCAGCCATGCCGGCGTCGCGGCCCAGGCGTTCTCGGCCCTCGCCGGACGCAACATCAACATCCGGGCCATCACAACCTCCGAGATCAAATTCTCGGTTCTGATCGACGCCGCCTATACCGAGCTTGCGGTGCGCACCCTGCACACGCTCTACGGCCTCGATCAGTCTTAGACGAATTTTCTCTTAGCGGTCGCAGCAAACGCGAAGGTGTCCACACATTCGCGTTTGGCAGGCGTTTTGCTTGGCAAAACAAGCCCCAATTCGCTATACGGCGGACAGGGTGGGCTGCCGCAGACTGTGTCCCAGTTCAGGCCGCTGATTCGGTGCAAGCGACGGCTTGCGCGTGCGCCGGACGAACAATTTGGTTGTTTTTCTGGAGTTTTGGGCCAGCCGCCGGCCGATACCGCCGGGCCCGGCAGACGGAGGAGATTGACGGTTCATGCGGAGCGCGTCGGGAGGTCCCCGCGTCTTGTTGAGACGGCTCCGCGAGACCATGGCGGAGCAGGTCTCGGCCCAGGAGCGGCTGGACAAGATCGTGGTGCTGATCGCCGCCAACATGGTGGCCGAGGTGTGCTCGGTCTACGTGCTGCGCATCGACAACACGCTCGAGCTCTACGCCACCGAAGGTCTCAACCGCGAGGCGGTGCACCACACCGTGCTGAGCGCCCATGAGGGCCTGGTCGGCCTGGTCGCCAGCGAGGCGACCCCGCTCAATTTGAGCGATGCGCAGAGCCACCCGGCCTTCTCGTTCCGGCCCGAGACCGGTGAAGAAATCTACCACTCCTTCCTCGGCGTTCCGATCCTGCGCGCCGGCAACACGCTCGGCGTGCTGGTGGTGCAGAACCGCGCCAAGCGCAATTATGTCGAGGAGGAGCTCGAGGCGCTCCAGACCACCGCGATGGTGCTGGCCGAGCTGATCGCCTCCGGCGAATTGTCCGCCTTGGCGCAGCCGGGCCAGGAGCCGGCCGCGCGCCACGCGGCACAGAAGGTCGGCGCGATCCTCTCGGAGGGCATCGCGCTCGGCCACGTCGTGCTGCACGAGCCGCGCGTCGTCATCAAGGACTACATCGCCGAGGACCTGCCGAAGGAGATCAAGCGGCTCGACACCGCGCTCGCCAAGCTGCGCGCCGATCTCGACCGCATGCTGGAGCGCGGCGACGTGGCCGAAGGCGGCGAGCACCGCGAGGTACTGGAAGCCTACCGCATGTTCGCCAACGACCAGGGCTGGTCGCACAAGCTGCATGAGGCGGTCGCCACCGGCCTCACCGCGGAAGCCGCCGTCGAGCGCGTGCAGTCCGACACCCGCGCGCGCATGCTGCGCTCGACCGACCCCTATTTGCGCGACCGGCTGCACGATCTGGAAGATCTCGGCTATCGCCTGATGCGGCAGCTGGTCGGCCAGGACCACGCACCCTCACGCGAGCAATTGCCCGACAATGCGATCGTCATCGCCCGCGCGATGGGCCCGGCGGCCCTGCTCGACTACGACCGCAAGCGCCTGCGCGGAATCGTGCTGGAGGAAGGCACCGCCAACTCCCACGTCTCGATCGTGGCGCGTGCGCTCGGCATCCCCGCGGTCGGCGAGGTGCCGAACGCACCGGGCATCGCCGATCCCGGTGACGCCATCATCGTCGACGGCACGTCCGGCTCGATCTATGTGCGGCCCTCGCAGGAAATCGAGGCGGCGTTTGCCGAGCGGGTGCGCTTCCGCGCCCGCCGCCAGGCGCAATATCTGGCGCTACGCGACCGGCCCTGCGTCACCAGGGACGGCCAGAAGGTCGAGCTGATGATCAACGCAGGCCTTGCCATCGACCTGCCGCATATCGAGGACACCGGCAGCGCCGGCATCGGCCTGTTCCGCACCGAGCTGCAATTCATGGTGGGCCAGAGCCTGCCGCGCACCAGCGACCAGCTTGCGCTCTATCGCACCGTGCTGGACGCCGCAGGCAGCAAGCCCGTGACCTTCCGCACGCTCGATATCGGCGGCGACAAGGCGCTGCCCTATATGGAAGCGGTGATCGAGGAAAATCCCGCGCTCGGCTGGCGCGCGATCCGGCTCGGGCTGGATCGTCCCGGCCTGTTGCGCGGCCAGATCCGCGCGCTGCTGCGCGCCGGCGGCGGCCGCGCGCTGCGGATCATGTTCCCGATGATCTCGGAGGTCGCCGAATTCGATTCGGCCAAAGCGCTGGTCGAGCGCGAGCTGACGTATCTGCGCCAGCACGGCCACACGCTGCCTGAAAGAATCGACATCGGCACTATGGTCGAGGTGCCGGCGCTGCTCTACCAGCTCGACGAACTCCTGAGGAAGGTCGACTTCATCTCGGTCGGCTCCAACGATCTTTTCCAGTTCCTGTTCGCGGTCGACCGCGGCAATGCCAAGGTGTCGGAGCGTTTCGACACCATGTCGGCGCCGATCCTGCGCGCGCTGCGCGACATCGCGCGCAAGTCCCATGCGGCAAAGAAGTCGCTCTCGCTTTGCGGCGAGATGGCGTCGAAGCCCATCGGCGCACTGGCGCTGATCGCGCTGGGCTACCGGTCGCTGTCGCTCTCGGCAACCGCGCTCGGCCCGGTCAAGGCCATGGTGCTCGACCTCGACGCCAAGAAGGCCGAGGCGATGCTCGAGCCCCTCCTGGACGCGCCGGCGGGCAGCGTCTCGATCCGGCAGAAGCTGACGGAATTTGCCGAGGCCGAAGGCCTGGCCTTGTAGCGGGCCTGCCGCCGCTTTCCGCCGCCGAGCCTCTTTCCGCCATTCGAGACCGAACCGATGTCGTCACTCCCCGAAGCCAAACTGGACGTCCTGCTCGCGCACCACGCCTCGCTCGAGGCCGAATCGCTCGGACAGCTCGCCTCGGAGCGTTACGTGCAGATCACGCGCGAGCTCGCCGAGATCACCCCGCTGATCGAGGCGGTGAAAGCCTATCGTTCCGCGGTCAAGGAACTCGCCGACACCGAGGCGCTGATCGCCGATCCCTCGACCGATGCCGAGATGCGCAGCATGGCGGAAGCCGAGCGCGACGAGCTCACGCAGAAAATCGAGGAGCTGGTCCAGAAGATCCGCGTCGCGCTGCTGCCCAAGGACGCCATGGACGATCGCAACGTAATGCTGGAAATCCGCGCCGGCACCGGCGGCGACGAGGCCTCGCTGTTCGCCGGCGATCTGTTCCGGATGTACGAGCGCTTCGCCGCCTTGCAGGGCTGGAAAGTCGAGGTGATCTCGGCCAGCGAAGGCACCGTGGGCGGCTACAAGGAGATCATCGCCGAGGTGCAGGGCCGCGGCGCCTTTTCGAAGCTCAAGTTCGAATCCGGCGTGCACCGCGTGCAGCGCGTGCCCGACACCGAGACTCAGGGGCGCATCCACACGTCCGCGGCGACGGTCGCAGTGCTGCCGGAGGTCGAGGACGTCGACGTCGACATCAAGAATGACGACCTGCGCATCGAGACCATGCGCGCGCAGGGTGCGGGCGGCCAGCACGTCAACAAGACCGAATCGGCCATCCGCATCACCCACATCCCGACCGGCATCGTCGTGATGATGCAGGACAGCCGCTCGCAGCACAAGAACCGCGCCTCCGCCATGAACATCCTGCGCTCGCGCATCTACGATGCCGAGCGGCAGCGCGTCGACGCCGCACGCTCGGCCGAGCGCAAGGAGAAGGTCGGCTCCGGCGACCGCTCCGAGCGCATCCGCACCTATAATTTTCCGCAAGGGCGCGTCACCGACCACCGCATCAATCTGACGCTCTACAAGCTGCCGCAGGTGATCGCGGGCGAAGCGCTGGGTGAATTGATCGACGCACTGACGACCGAGCACCAGGCCGCGCAACTCGCGGCGCAGGGCGCGGCGGCGTGACGCGCCGCGTGAGCAACGACTTCACCGGACGATCGATCGAGAGCGCGCGGCGCGCGCTGTCCGCACAGCTGAAGGCGGCGCAGCTCGACGAGGCCGAGTTGGACGCGCGCATCCTGCTCGGTGCTGTGCTCGGCCTCGACCTCACCGGCCTGATCACGCAGGCTTCCCGTCCCCTCACCACGGCCGAAGCATCGCGGCTCGCGCAGCATGCAGAGCGCCGCATCGCCGGCGAGCCGGTGGCGCGCATCCTCGGGACGCGCGAATTCTGGGGCCTGCCGTTCCGCCTTTCGGAAGCAACCCTGGTCCCTCGCCCTGACACCGAGACCGTGGTCGAGCTTGCGCTCGAGCTTCTTCGCGAGCGGCAGCAGCCATCTCACCCGCCACGCATCGCCGACATCGGCACGGGATCGGGTGCGATCCTGCTCGCGCTGCTGCACGAAATTCCGGATGCGTTCGGTGTCGGCACCGATCTCAGTCAGAACGCGCTCAGGACGGCGCGGACCAATGCCATCGCGCTTGGCCTCGCCGACCGTGCCGGCTTCGTCGCCTGCTCCTACGCCTCGGCGCTCCGTGGGCCGTTCGACCTCATCGTGTCGAACCCGCCCTATATCCCTTCTGCCGAGATCGCGAAATTGAGCACCGAGGTGCGCGAGCACGATCCGCATCTGGCCCTCGACGGCGGCAACGACGGATATGACGCCTATCGCGCCCTGATCCCGCAGGCGAGCGAGTGCCTCACTCCCGGTGGAGCCCTGATCGTCGAGGCCGGGCTGGGCCAGGCCCGGAATATTGAAACCTTGATGAGGGGCGCGGCGTTGTCAGTGGACAGGTCACCCAAGGCCGACTTGGCGGGTATTCCGAGGGCCGTGTCAGCCCGAAAAATGCCCTGATAAAAGCCGGATTGGGCTGCAAAAAACCTCTTGGAATATCGCCTGGGAACGACTACGTTCCGCTCAACACATCGGTGCCGGCCCCGTAGACCTACGGGCGAAAGCCGGGCTCTCGGGCGAGAGCTTTACTGATTTAAAGGTTCCAAGCCGCAGGTCCTGTTGAGCGCGATGGCCCGTTGAGCTGCGCTGCTCTCCGACCGCAACGTGAACGAAAGCCTGATATTGCGCCGAAACACTTACGCAAGAATGCAGGGCTTGTTTCGGCAAGCGAAATGAATGGGTTCGCTGGCAATGGATGCTGGCGGGTGGGGAACGCGTCTTTGTTGAACGGGACGGTCGACGAACATCGGCAGGGTTCGATCCCTCTCCTGCGCGCAGTGCGCGCGCGAGACGTGGGCCGCTGTCACCCGGTCACTCCTAGCAATCAGTAATGCGTGCAACCTTTAGGGCTGGAATTAAAGGCAGGACATGAGAAACGGTCAAAACAAGCAGCGGATGCGCAACCGCAACAACAATAACAACAACAACCGGCGCGGCCAGAACCCGATGACCCGGGTCTACGAGTCCAACGGACCCGACATCAAGATTCGCGGCACCGCTTCGCACATCGCCGAAAAGTATCTCCAGCTTGCGCGTGACGCGCGCTCCTCCGGCGACCCCGTGGCGGCCGAGAACTATTACCAGCACGCCGAGCATTATTTCCGCCTGATCGCGGCTGCCCAGGAGCAGTTCCGCCAAAACCAGCAGCCGCGCGGCGACGAGCCCGTCAGCACCAGCAGCGACGATGGCGACGACGACGGCGAGAATTTTTCGGCCTTCGGCCAGGAGCCGGGCTTCGTCCCGCAGCCTCAGCAGCAGCCCTTCATGCGCGACCGCGACGGCCAGCGTGATCACCAGCCGCGCGACAGTCAGCAGCCCTATCAACGCGACCATCAGCAGCCGCGCGATCATCGTCCCCAGCCGCAATACCAGCCGCAGCCCCAACCTGCGAACCAGCCGC
>JAEYTQ010000228.1 GCA_023433965.1 Pseudomonadota bacterium
GTATCGACAAGGTCGACAACCGGTTTGACTTGGTCCTGCTGGCCGCCCACCGTGCCCGCATGATCTCGTCCGGTTCACAACTATCGGTTGACCGCGATAACGACAAGATCCCTGTTGTGTCTTTGCGCGAAATTGCCGAGACGACGGTCTCGCCGGAGGACCTCCGCGAGGAGCTGGTCCACTCGCTCCAGAAGTTCGTCGAGGTCGATGAGCCGGAGCCGGATACGGTGCCGCTGATCGGTTCCGCGGGTGCGAGCGTCGATGCCGACGATACCGAAGTCGCCGTGGAGCGCATGACCGAAGAGGAGCTCCTGAAGGGCCTGGAAGGCCTCGCACCGCCCGAGGAGCAGCCCGAGGAAGACGAGTAATTCGTCCGTCGCGATCATCTTACTTCTTGTGATCATGGCAAAGGCCCGAACCGTTGTTCGGGCCTTTGCTTTTGTTGACCTTTTCGTGGTTACCATAGCGCTGTCGATGGCGCCGGGTCTGTCACTGAATTGATCGGACACAAGCGCGATTGGAGCTAGGATGCAGACGACGGGCTGGCTCGGGCCCGTTTGAAGGCGGGACGGAATGGTATATCGGCGTCGTAGACCCTTGCAGATGCAGGCCGCAACCGAATCGGTTGCTGTCGCCCCGACTGCGCCGGTCGCGCGCCCGGCCAGGCCTCGCGCGCGGATGATGCGTCAATATGACCTCGTCGAGCGCGTCCGATCCTACAACCCCAACACCAACGAAGACCTGCTGAACCGGGCCTACGTCTACGCCATGAAGGCGCACGGCTCGCAGACCCGCGCCTCGGGCGATCCGTATTTCTCGCACCCGCTCGAAGTGGCGGCGATTCTCACCGACCTCAAGCTCGACGACGCCACCATCGTGGCCGCGCTGCTGCACGATACGATCGAGGACACCGAGGCAACGCGGGCCGAGATCGATCAGATATTCGGCTCGGAGATCGGCGCGCTGGTCGAGGGCCTGACCAAGCTGAAGCGGCTGGAGCTGGTGTCGCGGGAGGCCAAGCAGGCCGAAAATCTGCGCAAATTGTTGCTGGCCATTGCCGACGACGTCCGCGTGCTTCTGGTCAAGCTCGCCGACCGGCTGCACAACATGCGCACGCTGGACTTCGTGCCGACCGAGTCGCGCAGGCGCATCGCCGAGGAGACGCTCGACATCTACGCGCCGCTGGCGGGGCGCATGGGCATGCAGGAGATGCGCGAGGAGCTGGAGGATCTGTCCTTCCGCACCCTCGATCCCGAAGCCTATTCGGTCGTGATGCAGCGGCTCGACGCACTCGCCGAGCGCAACCGCAATCTGATCGGCGAGATCGAGGACCAGCTGTCCAACAATCTGCGCCACCGGGGCCTGGGTGCGCGGGTCTATGGCCGCCGCAAGAAGCCGTTCTCGATCTGGACCAAGATGGAGCGTAAGTCGGTCGGCTTCGAGCAATTGTCCGACATCTTCGGCTTCCGCCTCGTCGTCAGCGACATCGAGGCCTGTTATCGCGCCCTCGGGATCGTCCACACCACCTGGCCGGTCGTGCCGGGGCGCTTCAAGGACTACATCTCGACGCCGAAGCAGAACGACTACCGCTCGATCCACACCACCGTGATCGGCCCCGGCAACCAGCGCGTCGAGCTCCAGATCCGCACCGAGGCGATGGACCAGATCGCCGAGCGCGGTATCGCCGCGCACGTCTTCTACAAGGAGGGCGTGGGGTCGCCGACCGAATTCCTCAAACGCGAATCCAACGCCTTCGCCTGGCTGCGCCACACCATCGGTATCCTCTCCGAGAGCGCCAATCCCGAGGAATTCCTCGAGCACACCAAGCTCGAGCTCTTCCACGACCAGGTGTTCTGCTTCACCCCGAAGGGCAAGCTGATCGCTCTGCCGCGCCACGCCAACGTGATCGATTTCGCCTACGCGGTGCACACCGACGTCGGCAACAGCGCGGTCGGCTGCAAGATCAACGGCAAGTTCGCGCCGCTGTCTTCGGAGCTCCAGAACGGCGACGAAGTCGAGGTGCTGACCTTGGAGGCGCAGTCCGCGCCGCCCTCGGCCTGGGAAACCCTCGCCGTCACGGGCAAGGCGCGCGCCGCGATCCGCCGCGCCACGCGCACCGCGGTGCGCGATCAATATGTCGGGCTCGGCCGTCGCATCGTCGAGCGCCTGTTCGAGCGGGCCAAGATCGAATACGCCGACGACAAGCTCAAGGGCGCGCTGCCGCGGCTTGCGCGCACCTCGATCGAGGACGTCATGGCGGCGGTGGGGCGCGGTGAGATCAAGGCCTCCCACGTCGCGCGTGCGATGTACCCGGACTACAAGGAGGAGCGCATCGCGCGCTACGGCGTCAAGAAGGGAATGGCGGCCAAGCTCAAGGACAAGTCGTCGGAATCGCCGCGCACCCCGGTTGCGATCCCCATCCGCGGCATCAATTCCGACCTTCCGGTAAAGTTCGCGCCGAACGGCGGCGCCGTGCCCGGGGATCGCATCGTCGGCATCGTCACGCCGGGCGAGGGCATCACGATCTATCCGATCCAGGCGCCCGCCTTGAAGGATTTCGAGGAGGAGCCGGAGCGCTGGCTCGACGTCCGCTGGGACATCGAGGACTCCGCGCCGCAACGCTTCCCGGCCCGCATCAGGGTCGAGAACGTCAACGAGCCCGGCGCGCTGGCGCAGATCGCGACCGTGATCGCCGAGCATGACGGCAACATCGACAACATCAGCATGCAGCGCCGCTCGCCCGATTTCACGGAGACGACGATCGATCTCGAAGTCTACGATCTGAAGCACCTGAGCGCGATCCTGGCCCAGTTGCGCGCGAAGGCGGTGGTCGCCAAAGTCGAACGTGTTAATGGATGATGCTTGTCGTTGCCGGACTTGAGGCGTCGAGCCCGTGCATGACGAGTTGGGGAATGTCACTTCGCGAGTCCTGAAATGCCCGCTTCGAAGCTTCGCCTCGGCGTCAATATCGATCACGTCGCAACCGTGCGTAACGCGCGCGGCGGCCGCCACCCCGATCCGGTGCGCGCCGCGTTGCTGGCGATCGAGGCCGGCGCCGACGGCATCACCGCGCATCTGCGCGAGGATCGCCGGCACATCCGCGACGAGGACATGGCGCGGCTGAAGGCGGAGATTTCCAAGCCGCTCAACTTCGAGATGGCGGCGACCGACGACATGATGCGGATCTCGCTCGCCACCAAGCCTCACGCCGTGTGCCTCGTGCCCGAGCGTCGGCAGGAGGTGACCACCGAGGGGGGACTGGACGCGGTCGGCCAGCACAACGCCCTCGCACCCTATATCGCGCGACTGACCGACGCCGGCATCCGGGTCTCGCTGTTCATCGCCGCCGATCCCGCCCAAATCGAGATGGCGGCGCGGCTGCGCGCGCCCGTCATCGAGATCCACACCGGCGCCTGGTGCGACGCCGTGACCGACGGCCATACCGAAAAGGCCGAGGCCGAATGGCAACGGATCGTGGCGGGGGTGAAGCTCGCCAGGGCCGCCGGCCTCGAGGTCCATGCCGG
>JAEYTQ010000273.1 GCA_023433965.1 Pseudomonadota bacterium
GCCCGAGAGCGGCCGCGTCTTCGCGGAGACGCCGAAGCTCGGTGATGTCGTAGTCTTCCGCTGGCCCGGCGATCGCTCGCAGGCCTGGGTCAAGCGCGTCGTGGGCCTGCCCGGCGACCGCATCCAGATGCGGCAGGGGCAGCTCTTCATCAACGACCGCCCCGCCGAACTGAAGCCGGACGGCGTCGGTGCTGCCGAGAACGACAGCGGCGGCAGCGAGCCCGCCTACCGTTACGTCGAGACGCTGCCGAACGGCGTCTCCCATCTGATCTTCAAGATGCGCGACAACGGTCCACTCGACAACACGCCCGAAGTGACGGTGCCGGCCGGCCACCTCTTCGTGCTCGGCGACAACCGCGACAACTCCGCCGACAGCCGCGTGCCGCTGCGCTCCGGCGGCGTCGGCCTGCTGCCGATCGACAATCTGATCGGCCGTGCGGATGCGGTGGTCGGCTCCTGGGATCTCGGCATGCGCAACCAACCGGTATGGACCTGGCCGTCCGGGTTCAGGCTGGCGCGGTTCTTCACCGCCGTGCATTGAGCGGATCGCAAACGTGGGCAAGGACGAATTTCTCGCTCTTGCCTTGCGAAATCCCGTCAACGCCGCGATTCTCGGCGAACTTCATCGCCTCGCGCTGCCGGACCCGTGGCTGGTCGCAGGTTGCCTGGTGCAGACGGTGTGGAACGTGCTCACGAGGCGCGCCGTCGATCACGGCATCGCCGACTACGACGTGTTCTATTTCGATGCCGATACGTCCTGGGAGGCGGAGGATGCGGTGATCCGCAAGTTGCATGCGCGGCTGGAGCACCTTGGCGCCAAGGTCGAGATCCGCAATCAGGCGCGCGTGCATCTCTGGTACCCCGACAAGCACGGCCTGCCTTATCCGCCATTGATGCGCTCGACCGACGGCATAGATCGCTTCCTCACCGAGAACACGCAAGTCGGGGTGAGGCGCGCCGGCAATGGCCATGAGGTCTATGCGCCGCACGGGTTGGACGACATTGCAGCGCTGATCGTGCGGCCCAACCGCGCGCTCAATTTTTCAGTGGCGAATTACGCGGCGAAGGCCGCGCGATGGAAGGTGCTGTGGCCGGAACTCACGGTGATCGCGGCGGACGCATAAGCCTCACGTGTCCCGGACAAGTCGCATCGCGAAACGATACGGCGCAGAGCCGGGACCCATTGCGCAACAGAATGCGGGGGGGCGTGGGCCCCGGCACGAACACTACCGGACCACGCCCGATGTAAACCCCGCTTTCCTGCGCGGCGGCTTGATTTCCTTCTTCAGGAAGCAGCGCGCCTCGCGCCCGGTGTAGCCGGGGCGGGCATAGGTGAAGGCGCGGCATTTGTTGTCGGCGATGCAGGCGGCCTTGCAGGCCTCCACGCCGTCCCCCTCCTTCAGCTCGAAATTGCGCAAGTCGCCACCGGGGCGGTCGATCGAGGTCTCGACACCCTCGACGCGCGGTTCGATCACGCCGGCGCCGCGCACACCGGAGATACAGCAACTCCCCGGCACGCGTGCCGGCACGGTGTTCTTCAGCCAGCACACCGCCGAGCCGCCTTCGACGTCGGGATAGCTGAAGCTCCAGGAGCGGCAGCGGCGGTCGCGCTCGCACAGCAGCGCGCAGTCCTCCGGATCGCCCGACGCGACCGGCGTGCTGAAATAGTCGCCGCCGGGCCGGTCGAATGCGGTCTGGGCGCGGGCCGGCACGCACGCGAACGCGAGCGAAAGCACCGCGACACATGCCACGACGCTTGCCAGGACCTTTGCCGGGACCCTTGCCATGACCCTTGCCATGACGGCCCCGGACGGGCGGCACTTCCCCATCGAACGGCTTTCGAGTTATTGACGACGCTCAGGTTTTTTCAGCCGGTCATTTGATCGCCGCAAACCTGTATGGGCGATGAACGGCTCAAATCCCGATCGAGCTTGCCGATCTAGAACGCGTATTCCGCGTAGGCCGGTTCCACCGAACCCTTCCAGGGACCATTGAACTTCTCGAGCATCTCCTCGGCGGGCGTCCGGCCGGAATCGATGATGCGGTCGAGTGCCTCGAGGTGCCGGGTCTCGTCGCGGCCGAGCTGGTCGATCCGGCCGCGCCGGCGCAGGCCGGCATGGGCCAGAACGAGGCACTCCTTCGCGATCTCGAACAGATAACGGTCCTTGATCCGGGCCTTGAAGCCGAGGCGCGGCACGTCGTCGCGCAAGGCCTGACGCTCGTGCGCGGTCCAGTGCTTCACCAGGTCCCAGGCGGCGTCGAGCGAAGCATCGTCATAAAGAAGCCCGACCCAAAACGCCGGCAGCGCCGGCAGGCGCCCCCACGGGCCGCCGTCGGAGCCGCGCATCTCCAGATAGCGCTTGAGCCGCACTTCCGGGAAGATCGTCGAGAGATGATTGGCCCAGTCCGACAGGGTCGGACGCTCGCCGGGGAGGTTGTTGTTGCGGCCGTCGAAGAACGCACGGAACGAAGAGCCCGACACGTCGATGTACTCCTCGCCGCGCTTGACGAAATACATGGGGACATCGAGCGCGTAGTCGACATAGCGCTCGAACCCCATGCCGTCCTCGAACGCCCACGGCATCATGCCCGAACGGGCATTGTCGGTGTCGCGCCAGATTTCGGACCGGAAGGAGAGAAAGCCGTTCGGCTTGCCCTCCGTGAACGGCGAATTCGCGAACAGCGCGGTCGCGACCGGCTGGAGCGCGAGCGAGACGCGCAGCTTCTTGACCATGTCGGCTTCCGAGGAGAAGTCGAGATTGGTCTGCACGGTGCAGGTCCGGTACATCATGTCGAGGCCGTACTGGCCGACCTTCGGCATGTAATTGGTCATGATCTTGTAGCGGCCCTTGGGCATCATCGGGATGTCGGCACGCGACCAGGACGGCGTCATGCCGAGGCCGAGGAAACCGATGCCGAGCGGCGTCGCGATCTCGCGCACCTGTGCCAGATGCGCCATCAGCTCGCTCTGGGTCTGGTGCACGTTCTCCACCGGGGCACCGGACAGCTCGAACTGACCGCCGGGCTCGAGCGAGATCGCGCCGCCGCCGGTGACGTCGTAGAGGCCGATGATGTTGCCCTGCTCCATGATCGGCTCCCAGCCGAGCAGGAGCTTCATGCCCTCGAGCAGCGCGCCGATGCCGCGTGCGCCCTCGTAAGGCACCGGGCGGTGGCCTTCGAGCGTGAACGGCGTCTTCTCGTGCTCGGTGCCCATGCGGAATTCGGACGGGTCCTTGCAGCCGGCCTCGAACCACGCAACGAGCTCGTCGCGCGATTGCAGCGGCGTCATATCGATCTGGTCTCGCGCCATATCAAACTCTAATCAAAAAGCGCTTCGACCGAACGCGCGCGGGGTGACTGGGACGGCCCGCAAACCCACCGGTTGCAGGACGAAGGATTTGCAGCGCGATCATCGCGACGGCATGCTTTCGCTCGCGGCCGCCGGCGGCAGTTTCATTTCGCCGCACGAGCAGCCCAGGCGGTCGAGCAGATTGCTGAGCTTGACGGCGTCGGCATCCGACAGTTTCGAACCGACATATTTCTCGATCGCAGCCGAATAGGCGCCCCACATCCGCTTCTGGAGCTCGCGGCCGGCTTCCGTGATCTCGACGAACTGGCCGCGCTTGTCGATCTTGCATTCACGCCGCGAGGCGAGGCCCTCGTCCACCAGGCGGTCGATCAGGCGTGAGGTGGAATATTGCGGAATGAGCATCTGCCGCTCGAGCTCGACCGGCCGCAGCTCGCCCGAGGGCGCCCGCGACAATTCGAGCAGGGCGTCATACCAGGCCAGCGGTGGGAAGCCGGCCTTCTTCAGATCCTGCTCGACGCAATCGAGCACCCGGCTCTGCACCCGCATCAGGCGGATCCAGGCGGCTGTGGCCTCGGTCGATGGTTTGCGTTTCATGGTCCCGCTCAAGCTCGTCGCCCGTGTCTTACCCCATTCGATGCACCTGCATCAATCTTGACTATTTCAAGCAGGTGCAT
>JAEYTQ010000284.1 GCA_023433965.1 Pseudomonadota bacterium
ACTTCACGCACGACCTGATCCGTCGCTATCAGATCCCGTGCGAGGCGCGGCAGAACGGCACGCTGCGCGCGGCCTATCATGAGGCCAGTGCGGCGGCGATCGAAAACACCGCCCGGCAATGCATCCGCCGCGGCATGCCGGTGAGATATCTCGACCGCGAGCAGCTTCGCGAGATGACCGGCACCGACCGCTACATCGGCGCCATGCTGGATACCCGCGGCGGCGATCTGCATCCCCTCAGCTACGCCCGCGGCCTCGCGCGTGCTGCGATCTCCGCCGGCGCGAAAGTGCATGGCGAAACACCAGCGCTGTCGCTGCGCCGCGAGGGAACGCGCTGGCGCATCGAGACGCCGCGCGCGGTGGTGCATGCCGACAAGGTCCTGCTCGCCACCAACGGCTTCACCGACGATCTCTGGCCGGCGCTTCGCCGCACCATCGTGCCGGTGTTTTCCTCGATCGCCGCCACCGCGCCGCTCTCCGATGCCGTCGCGCGTTCGATCATGCCGACACGTCCAGTGCTCTATGAGAGCGGGCACATCACGGTCTATTACCGCATCGACCAGAACAACCGCCTGCTGATGGGCGGCCGCGGCCCGATGCGGTGGATCAAGTCGCCGCATGACGTCGCTTATCTGATGCGCTACGCGGAGCGGCTATGGCCCCAGCTCAAGGGCATCGCCTGGACCCACGGCTGGAATAGCCGGCTCGCCATCACCGCGGACCATTACCCGCATGTGCACGAGCCCGCGGAGAGCATCCTGATCTCGCTCGGCTGCAACGGACGCGGCGTTGCGCTTGCGACCGCGATGGGCGCGCAGCTCGCGCGCCGCCTCATCGGCGGCGCAAAGACCGAAATCGACATGCCGATCTCGGGCATCAAGCCGATCCCGATGCACGCGTTCTGGCCGGTCGGGGTGACGACGGCGGTGATCGCCGGCCGCGTGCGCGACCGGCTGGGAATTTAGCCTCAACCTTCCACGACCGCGTCGGCCCAGGGCTGGAAGATCTCGACGGCGCCGGAATTCGTCTCGCCCTCGCGCATCACCACGCTCGGGCAGGCGAATTTCTGCGGCAGCGTCTGCACCCGGCTCTCTTCATAGTCGAAGCGCGCGGCCAGCGTCTTGCGCACGTCCTCGGGCAGGCGGGCGTCGCCGATCACCACCGCGCCCTCGCTGGCGTCGATGCGAGGCTGATGGATGGCGGTATCGAGGTCCATGCCGTAATCCATCGCAAAGGACACGAGCTGCATCACCGACGGCAGGATGCGGCGGCCGCCGGAGGCGCCGACGGCGAGGCGCTTGCCGTCCGCGGTATCGGCGATGACGGGCGTGTAGTTGCAAAGGCAGCGCTTGCCGGGCGAGAGCGAGTTGGTGGTGCCCGGGGTCGGATCGAACCACATGATGCCGTTGTTCATGGTGATGCCGGTGTGCGGTGTCACATAGCGCGAGCCGAACGACGAGAGCAGCGTCTGCGTCACCGCTGCGATGTTGCCGTGGCGGTCGACCACCGAGAAATGCGTGGTGCAGGCGGGCGCCAGATATTCGGCGCCGAGCGAGCGCTTGCCGTCGGCATCGCCCATGTCCTTGAGCCGCTCGCGGAAGGCGGCCTGCAAGGCGAGCGCGTATTCGACATAGGCGCCGGCGTCCGGCGCGCTTGCGGGCGTCAGGCTCTGCTGCAACAGGCGCAGCGCGTGCGCCATGGTGGGGCCGGCCGTGAGCTCCGGCGTCGCATACACCTTGCCGTCACGGTACGGAATCGCCAGCGGCTCGCGCAAATGCGCGCGGAAGGCGGCGAGGTCCTCCACCGACAGCGAACCGCCGTCAGCCTTGATGTCGGACGCGATGCTCCTTGCGAGATCACCCTGGTAGAAATCGCGCGGTCCGGCCTCGGCCAGATGCGACAGCGTCGCCCTGAGCGCGTCCTGCGGCATCCGCGTTTCGGCCTTGATGCCCCACGGCGCGCTCGGCGGCAGGCCGTCCTTCAGGTAGGCCGCAGCACTTGCCGGATAGCGCCTGAGATCGGCGGCCGAGCCCGCAATCGTCGCCGTGGTCCACCAATCGACCAGGAGGCCTTCGCCGGCGAGCCTGGCCGCCGGCGCGACCAGGTCCTTCCACGGCATCCTGGCGTAGCGGCGATGCGCCTCTTCCATGCCGGCAACGACCCCGGGGACGGCAATCGCGCCAGGACCATGGATGTTGCGATCGTGCTTTACCCGCGGCCACGGAAACAGGTCGGAGGCGGCGCCCTCGCCGCTGAGCGGATAATCGGTCGTGCGCAGGCTCTGCGGCGCGCACATGCCATAGTCGATCACCTCGTGGCGATTTTCCTTGGCGCGGTAGAGCACCATCGCACCGCCGCCACCGATACCGCTATTCCAGGGCTCCAGCACGTTCAGCGCCATGGTGGTTGCCACGACCGCGTCGACGCAGTCGCCGCCCGCCGCCAGCACCTGCGCCCCGATTTCAGCGGCCCGCCGCGATTGCGAGGCGACGATGCCGCCCTTGGACGTGACGGCGGGTTTGCGGACGATTTGGTTGAGGCTGAACTGATGAGGCATGATGTCGTCTTGATCTCTGGATTCAGTTGCGTCGTGCACTGAGGTTGGAAGCTGCGCGATTGGCGGAGCCCGCGGACCATGGCACATTGCGGCCAACGAGAACATCGAAAGGGAGGCGTGGCATGGCTGGTGTGAAACAGGCGCGGGATGGCGCGGTCGGAATCCTAACGCTCGACGAGCCGGCCAGCCTGAACGCGATGACGCCGGACCTGCTCGGCGCGCTTGCCACCGCGGTCGCTGACATGACGGGGGACGAAGCGATCCGCGCGCTGATCCTCACGGGTGCCGGGCGCGGCTTTTGCTCAGGGCAGAATTTGAAAGCCTCGGAAGCGCTCGGCGAGGACATCGCGGCCGGCGTGATGCGTTTCTACTGGCCGGCTTTCAGGGCATTGCGTGAATGCCGGGTGCCCGTCGTCGTCGCCGTCAACGGCGTCGC
>JAEYTQ010000289.1 GCA_023433965.1 Pseudomonadota bacterium
ATGCTGACGCTGCACCGGCTCGCCAACACCTGGTACACGGGCGCCAACGTGCCCGGCAAGGTGCAGGGCCTGATGCCCTATACCGGCGGCGTCGGCCCCTATCGCAGCATCTGCGACGAGGTGGTCAGCCGCGGCATGCTGGGCTTCAAGCTCACCGGCCCCGATGGCGCCGTGCAATGCAACGACGGCGAGGTGGTGAGCCTGCAGCCGGACGTGCGGCTGGTGATGAACCTGCTGGCTTCGCTGAACCTGCCGCCGATCGAGTCGATGGGAGCCGAAGGCGCGCGCGCCTTCGTCAACGAGTTCAACAAGGGCCGGCCTGCGGGGCGGCCGATCGGCGACATCGTCGACGGCACCCTGCCCATTGCCGACGGCACGCTGCCTTATCGCGTCTACAAGCCGGCGACGCCGGGACCGCATCCGGTCGTGGTCTATTTCCACGGCGGCGGCTGGGTGCTCGGCGACGAGCAGTCGGACGAGCCGTTCTGCCGCGACATGGTGCGGCGGACCGGCATGATGTTCGTCAGCGTCGGCTATCGTCACGCGCCGGAGCATCGTTTCCCAACGGCCGCCGAGGACGGCTACGCGGCAACACGCTGGGTCGCCGAGCACGCCGCCGAACCGGCGGCAAGCCGGGGCCGGTCCTGGTCGCTGGCTGGAGCGCCGGCGGCAACATCGCCGCCGTCACCTGCCAGCTCGCGCGCGACCGCGGCGGCCCCGAGATCGCCGGCCAGCTTCTGGTCTGTCCGGTCACCGACTGCACGTTCGACCGGCCCTCCTACAACGACAACGCGGTCGGCTATTTCCTGACGCGCTCGCTGATGTACTGGTTCTGGGACCTCTACTGCTCGCCGGCCGACCGCACCGACCCGCGCGTCTCGCCGCTCCGTGGCAAGGTCGCCGGCCTGCCGCCGGCCTTCGTGGTCACCTGCGAGTTCGATCCCCTGCGCGACGAGGGTATCGCCTATGCCGAGGCCATGTCCGCAGCCGGCGTCCCGGTCGAGCAGCTCAAGGCGCGCGGCCATTTCCACTCGTCCTTCGCCATGGTCGACGTGGTGATCACAGGCGCGCCCGGCCGGGTGCAGATGGCGGAGGCCTTGCGGCGCTTCGCCGGGCTCCCGCCCAAGGTCGGCAGCAGTGACGAGAGCAGCAAGAGCCACGCCAGCCCGGGGCTCAAGATCGCGGCCGCGGCGAGCTGACGAACGCGCCGCCGGGAACCTATTTCCGGCGGCTGCGTTATGTGGTCGTGGCATTGAGATGCAGCGACAGGTGTATCGGCCCCGGCACGCGAATCCGTGTGCTGGGGTCGTCTTTTGCGTGAGGACAGGCGATGGGGGACGTAGCCGGGGATTCGAAGGTCGATTTCGGCGCGCTTGCTGTGCTGCATAAATGGCCGTCGCTGGCCAACCAGCGTCAGCCCGACCGGGAGCCCTACCAGGTCATCGAAGGCACGCTCGACCAGTGCATCACGGCCTTCATGCAGAAGCCGGCGATGACGCGGCACCTCTATGAGATCCGCACGGCGGCACAGCCGCCGCTGGTCACACATGTCCTCTCCGCCGAGCACGCTATCGAACTATCGCGCCTGAGAGAATTTCTCTGACGGCCGCACAAGCGCGCTCGCAGGAACCTTTTTCCTGTTCTTCCCGTTGTCTGGGATCGGAAAGCAAGGACGTGAGCGCCCTGAGATGCTTGACGCCGGCCTATCATCACCGATCGTCCCTTACGGAGCGGACCAGACCTTGTTCGTGGTGATCGACCGCCGCGACGAGTCCACCGAAGTCCCCGTCGAGCGCAGCGATCTCGAAGCTACGATCCGCGAGCTCGTCGCCGGCTGCTTCAACGATCCCGTCAAGGTGATCTCGTTCAACACGCTCGAACACTGGATGAAGGACATCTCCACCGATGTCGCCGGCGAGATTCGTGCCCGCTGCGACATCGAGGGCATCGAGCTGCCCGATTATCTCAGCGACTTCGTCGAGAGCCATTCCTAAGAGCTCTTCTTAGTTCGCCGCGCCAACAAAAAAGCGCCGCTCAAGCGGCGCTCTTCCCAAGGTGTTGCCGCCTCAGTGATTCCAGAACAGCGCCAGCAGCAGAACGATCGGCAGCGGCACGCCCAGCAACCAAAGCAAAGCACCTCGTCCAAAGCCCATGATATCCTCCTCATGCTCCGTGCGAATATGACGCAGGACGGACAAGGAAGTTCCCCGCATCGCGGAGGGGACGAATGCGCTCAGAGCATGGTTTCGGGCAGTTGTGCGCGCCGGTATCTGCCGGCGATGACTTCGATCTCGCGGCGGCGTTCGTCGGCAAAGGCCAGGAGCTTTTCGATCGTCAGCGTATCCGTGATCCGTTTGGCGAGCCGCTCGGCGCGCGCGGCCTGATCTTCGAGATACTGGATCGTGGTCAAGCGCGTCCCCCGAAAGCCCTGAATTGCGTGGACGGCCATGGTGCTTGAGAAGCCGCTAACAGCCGGTTAAGCACGCCGCCTTGGCCGTCGCGAGCTGCGATCTATTGCACGACCTCGAGCCTGACATTGGTGATGCCCTTGTCGACCATGCCGAGCGCCTCGGCGGCCGAAGGCGAGACGTCGACAATGCGTCCGCGCACGAAAGGTCCGCGATCGTTGACCCTGACGGTGACGAAGCGGCCGGAGGACGTATCTGTGACGCGCAGCTTGGTGCCGAACGGGAGGGTGGGATGCGCCGCGGTCAATTCGTTCCTGTCGAACTTCTCGCCGCTCGCGGTCTCCGTATCCGAATAGAAGCTGGCGACGCCGTGCGAGGCCGTCTGCTTTGCCTCACCGTCCCCGGCGCGTGCCCGGCTGATCGGGCGCGGATGAAGCGCAGCGACCCTGTGCGGGCGTTCCGCTGCGGCCTTGCGGCTCGTGCCGGCAAGATCGGCCTTCTGGCGGCCGACCGGTGCTTGCGCGCAGGCAGCCAGCGATGCTGCGATGACGACGGCGAGCAGCAGCCGGCATGAGGTTGCGAAGGAAATCCGGGCCGTTTCGGCAACTGAAATGCGAGACATGGTACGCCCCTCCGAACGGCCCGATTTTCGGTGGGCAATGCGGCCAGAACCTTGTCGCAACGAACGCGGCTCTGGGACCGCTGCCGTTTCGCATCAGCTTGTGGCGATTCCATCACACTCGCTTGTGCCGAAAAGAGACAGGCCGCCCGCAGGTGGCCCGCCCGATCCGGTAT
>JAEYTQ010000326.1 GCA_023433965.1 Pseudomonadota bacterium
TCCGCGTGATCAGCAGCGAAAGCAGGATCATCATGACCAGCGAAACGATCATGTCGATGCTGCGCGCCTTGTTGAGGAAGATGCTCATGTCGAAGAAAGGGCCGAGCTCCCAGGCCGAGCTCGACAGCGGCGTGCGGATCGAGGCCAGCACCGATCCGAAGACGAGCAAGCCACCGTTCTGCAGAATCAGCGCGATGCCGAGCGTCAGGATGAGCTGGGCGTAGTGGCCTTCGCCTTCCAGCGAAGCGGTGCGCGTCCCTGAAACGTGCGAGATCAGTGTCCGGTGGACGAAGTAGCCGAATACAGCGAGGACGGGGCCGGCTAGCAGGATAGCGACGAATGGTCCGACGGCATTGCCAAAGAACGATTGAACGCCGGCGGCGGTGAATAGATAAAAGGCGGTGTACATGCCGAGCATCATGAAATCGCCATGGGCGAAGTTGATGACGCGCATGACGCCGAAGATCAGGCCGAGCCCGACGCACATCAGGCCGTAGACGGCGCCGATCAGAAGGCCTGCGGCGAGCGCTTGCAGAAATCCTTCCATCAGCGTCGCCTCCGCGCGGCTGACGAACCTAAGTGGGTCTCGAAGTCGACCATGTTTCCCCCGTACTCTCCGGCACTTCTTATGATGCCGATCGTAGAATCCGTTCCGCCGTGTCCGGGCGGCATTGCGCTGCGATGTCGCCGGCATTGTCGAGCCGTTCGCAGGTCTCGATGAGTTGCTCCAGCCGGTGCGCGCGGTCCGCACCGAGCACTCCGTGAGCGGCAACGCGAAAGCGCGCGCGAATATCTGAAGGTGTGGCGGCGATGACGTCGGGCAAGGTGTGCCGGATGGTCCGGCCGCTCCGCAGATGCACTGTCACATCCGCGCCCTGCTTGCCGGGGAAGGCTGCGGTGAAGCCGGGATCCGCCTCGAGAGCCGTGACGGAAACCAGGCGGATGATGTTGGCATCATCGAGTTCGGCGTAGTTGCCTTCCTCGATCTCGCCTCTCACGAGCGTCGCCGCGACGCTGAAGGGAATGCTCATCTTGGCCTGGAGCGCGTTCCTATATGGGCCGGTGGAGTCGCAGCCGGGATAGCGCACGGCGGCATCGGGAGCGCGAATGACGACGCCGTCGATCTCGTCCGTGCTGGCGAGCTCGTGCGAAACGCGGAGCGCGGCTTGAGCGGCGGTCTGCGCGAAGTTGCAGGCCGGGACCGGCTTGTTGTAGACGGCCATGATCTCGCATTCGCCATTCGGGAAGAGGGCGATGCTGACGGGCGGAGCTTGGCGGCGAAAGGCGGCGAAGAGGCCTGCCTCGCCTTCGAGGATGGTTTCGGAGCCGAAGGCGCCGGCTGCGGCCAGGCCGATCGCCTTGATCGCGTTGCTGGCGGCAAAGCCCGGATGGAAATACATATCGGAGCCGCCGGCATGAGGCCACTCGTTGAGACCGCTGGACGTATTGGCCGCGATCGCAATGGCGCTGGTCGCCTGGTCCTCGGATAGGCGGAGCGCGAAACTTCCGGCGAGCGCCGCGCCCAGAGGAGCCACGAGGCCGGTCGGACGATAGAGGCGGGCGAGATCGGACGTCAGCAACGCACGGCCGATCCGCGCGCCGGTCTCATAGCCGATGATGGCAGCCGCGAGCAGCCTCGTGCCGTGCAGCGCGCTCTGTTCCGACAATGCGAGCAGCGTCGGCCAGATCACCACGCCGTGGTGCGCGATGCTGGCCGCGTGCATGTCTTCCCGCACGAGGCCGTGACCCATCACGGCGTTGGCGAAGGCCGCGTCGGGCGGAGAGGAGAGGTCCGAGGTTCCGACGATGGTCGCGTCGCCGCCGTCACGTGCGATCGCAATTGCCTGACGGCTCCAGGGATGATGGCTGGCCTCGAAGGCACAGGAAAGGAAGTCGAGCAGGCAGAGCTTTGCCTTGGCGACGACTTCGGGCCCGAAATCGCCGAGATCGACCGCAAGTGCGCTCCGCGCCATCTGGCGTGCGAGCGATACCTTGCCGGATCCGGTCGGGGCGTTCGTCATCGCGAGTTGCTCTCCAAAAGCTCGTGCGCTCAGCCGCGCATCTCGACCCCGGCCCACTCCTCGAGCACTTTGGCGATCGAGGTGAAATCGGATGATGAACCGTACTTGGCATTGGTGATCGCCAACATCTGCCGCACGACCGCGCCGCAGACCATTGGCACGCCCATAGCCTCGGCCTCGTCTACGCAGAGACGGACGTCCTTGTAGGAGAGGCCGGTGGTGAAGCCGAAATCGAACGTGCCTGGCAGCACCGAGCGGGGGAATTTGTCTTCGGAAGCGCTGTTGCGGCCGCTGCTGGCATTGATGATGTCGATCAACACCTTGGCGTTGACGCCGCCCTTGACGCCCATCGCGACCGCTTCCGACGTGATCACGAGCGCCGCCGCTGCCATCAGATTGTTGGCGAGCTTGGCGGTCTGCGCCACGCCGGGCTTGTCGCCGGTGTAGAACAGCTTGCCGAAGTTCTTCAGGATCGGCTGCACGGTCTCGTAGGTCGCCTGCGGGCACGATACCATCACGGCCAGCGTGCCGTTGACGGCGCCCTTGATGCCGCCGCTGACCGGCGCATCGACCAGCGTCATGCCTTTCGCCTTGAGGCCTTCCGCGACGAGCTTCGCCGCGCCCGGACCCGAGGTCGAGAGATCGATCACGATCTTCGCGCGGTTGCCGCTGCTGATGCCATCCTGACCCAGCGTCACCGCCTTGACGATGTCAGGCGTCGGCAGGCTTGCGAGCACGATGTCCGCGCGCGAGGCGACGTCCGCGGGCGACTTGCCGAGGAGAGCGCCGCGCTTGACCAGCGGCTGCGTTGCGTCGCTCTGCGTGTCGTAGACGACGAGCGAATAGCCCGCGTCCATCAATCGCCCCGCCATGGGGCCGCCCATGCGACCCGTTCCGATCACGCCGAGCGTTTGTCCCGCCATCGTCCACTCCCTGTTGCGTGCTCCCGTGATGAGGCGCGCCGTCTTGATCTTGTCGTTTTCTTTACCAGTCGGCCTGGACGACCGCCGTCGTTGCGGCGGCGGGGATCCCGCGCCAGCGGCCGGATTGTTATGATTGTCAGACAAGCTGTCAAGCATAACATTTGGGGTCGACAGTTTGCCGCGGATCGGCATAAGG
>JAEYTQ010000406.1 GCA_023433965.1 Pseudomonadota bacterium
CCTTCGGATCGGAGGCGCGCTTGGCCTCCCACTCCGCCAGCGTCCAGCCCTTCGGCAAGTATCCGTTGATCGGATCGTGCGCGCTGGTCTGGTCGGTGACGATGTCGGGCCTGACGCCGCGGCGCACGAGCTCCGGAAAGATCTCAGCCGCATTTCCGAGCAGGCCGACGGAAACCGCCTGCCTGGTCTTCGCGGCGTCCGCCATGATCGACAGCGCCTCGTCGAGCGTGGCCGCTTGGCGGTCGAGGTAGCCGGTGCGCAGCCGCATCTCGATGCGGCTCGGTTGGCATTCGACCGCGAGCATCGAAGCACCGGCCATGGTCGCGGCCAGCGGCTGCGCACCGCCCATGCCGCCTAAGCCCGCCGTGAGGATCCATTTGCCGGCGAGGCTGCCGCCATAGTGGCGTCGGCCGACCTCGACGAAGGTCTCGTAAGTGCCCTGCACGATGCCCTGGCTGCCGATGTAGATCCAGGACCCGGCCGTCATCTGGCCGTACATCATCAGGCCCTTGCGATCGAGCTCGTTGAAATGATCGAGCGTCGCCCAGTGCGGCACGATGTTGGAATTGGCGATCAGCACCCGCGGCGCATCGGCATGGGTGCGGAACACGCCGACCGGCTTGCCGGACTGTACCAGCAGCGTCTGGTCGGCTTCCAGCTTGCGCAAGGCCGCAACGATGCGGTCAAAGCTCTCCCAATCACGTGCGGCCCGGCCGATGCCGCCGTAGACGACGAGTTCGCTCGGTCGCTCCGCGACGTCGGGATCGAGATTGTTCATCAGCATGCGCAGTGGCGCTTCCGTCAGCCAGGTCTTGGCGCTGATCTCGCTGCCGCGGGGGGCGCGAATGGTGCGGTCATTGTCCAGTCGGTGGTTCATGCAGCCCTCTTCAGACGAGTCTCGGAAACGGATCGGTGGGGAGCTGGGCAAGCGCAGCAACCGGCAGCGCGTCGGCCTCGACCAGCACCGCGGCCTTGGCGAGGTCGCCGGCCATGTAGCGATCTGCGCCAAGGACGGGGACCTGCTCGCGCAACACCGCGATGACGGCAGCCAGCGGCGCGCTCGTCGCATGCGGCGCACGCAGCGTGATGCCTTGGGCGGCGACCAAGAGCTCGATGCCGAGGATGGCGGCGAGGTTGTCGGCCATATCGGACAGGCGCCGCGCCGCATGTGCCGCCATCGACACATGATCTTCCTGGTTGGCGCTGGTCGGCGTCGAGTCGATCGAGCAGGCGGCTGCGCGCTGCTTGTTCTCGGCATAGAGCGCGGCCGCGGTCACCTCGGCGATCATGAAGCCGGAATTGATGCCGGGATCGGGCGTCAGAAACGGCGGCAGGCCGAAGTTGAGCGCGGGATCGACCAGCGTCGCGATACGCCGCTCGCTGATCGCGCCGATCTCCGACAGCGCCAGCGCGATGGCGTCGGCAGCGAAGGCGACCGGCTCGGCATGGAAATTGCCGCCGGAAACGATCTCGCCGGTCTCGACCAGCACCAGCGGATTGTCGGTGACGGCGTTGGCCTCCGCGGTCAGCGTACGCGCGGCTTGCGTGATCAGATCGAGCGCGGCGCCGGCGACCTGCGGCTGGCAACGCAGGCAATAGGGATCCTGCACACGCTCGTCACCTTCGAGGTGCGACAGGCGGATGTCACTGCCCTCGAGCAACGCGGTCAGGGTCGCCGCCGCGGCGATCTGCCCGGCGTGGCCGCGCAGCGCCTGGATCTCGGGCCGGAACGGCGCCGTCGAGGCCATCGCAGCATCGACCGACAGCGCCCCGGTCACGAGCGCGGCGCGGACAAGGCGAAATGCACGCCGCACGGCTGATATGGCGTAGGCGGTCGAGAACTGTGTCCCGTTGATCAGCGCGAGGCCCTCCTTGGGTCCGAGCGTCAGCGGCGCGAGACCGGCGGCCCCGAGAGCCTCGGCTCCCGATATGGCCCTGCCGTCAACGATCGCCTGCCCTTCGCCGATCATCACGGCCGTCATATGCGCAAGCGGCGCAAGATCGCCAGAGGCGCCGACCGAACCCTGCTGCGGGACCAGGGGACAGACGCCCCGCACCAGCATGGCCTGCAGCTGCTCGATCACCTCGCGGCGCACGCCGGAAGCGCCACGTCCGAGCGAGATGATCTTCAGCGCCATCATCAGCCGCACGATCGGCACTGGCGTCGCCGGGCCAACACCGCAGCAATGCGAGAGAATCAGGTTACGTTGAAGCCGCGCGGTCTGATCGGGCGGAATGCGCTTCGACGCCAGCTTGCCGAAGCCGGTGTTGATGCCGTAGACCGGCGCGTCGGCCTGCGCCGCCTTCGCGACGATGTCCGCCGCCGCCTCCACCCGCGGCCAGAACGACGGATCGAGCACGACGGGCGCACCATCGAGAACGCACGCGAGATCATCGAGACCGACCGTCCCTGGCTTGACGACGATCGCTGTGCCCTGCCCGGTCACTGCCCCCTCCAGACCCGGCGGTGCAGCGGATTGAAGCCGATCCGGTAGACCAGCTCGGCCGGACGCTCGATGTCCCAGATTGCAAGGTCGCACCATTTGCCGGCCTCCAAGGTGCCGGCCTCGTCGAGGACACCGAGCGCTCGCGCACCTTCCCGGGTGACGCCGAGCAAACATTCGGCAACAGTCATCCGGAACAGCGTCGCGCCCATGTTCATCGTGAGCAGCAGCGAAGTCAGCGGCGAGCTGCCGGGATTGCAATCGGTCGCGAGCGCCATCGGAACGCCATGCCTGCGGAACGTCTCGACTGGCGGCTTCTGAGTCTCGCGGATGAAATAGAACGCGCCGGGCAGCAGCACCGCAACCGTGCCGGCCTTCGCCATTGCGGCTGCGCCAGCCTCGTCGGTGTGCTCCAGATGATCGGCCGAGAGCGCCGAGAATTTCGCAGCAAGCGCAGCACCACCGAGATTCGACAGCTGGTCGGCATGAAGCTTGACCGGCAGTCCAAGTCCCCTCGCCGACTCGAACACCCGCGCGGTCTGCGCGGCCGAGAACGCGATGCCTTCCATGAAGGCGTCGACAGCATCGGCGAGGCCGGCGTTCGCGACCGCAGGCAGCATCTCCTTGCAAACGAGATCGATGTAACGATCCTTGTCGCCATCGGCTTCGACGGGCAGCGCATGCGCACCGAGGAAGGAGGTGCGGATCGCGATCGGCCGTTCCCGACCGAGGCTACGCGACGCGGCAAGCTGGCGCATCTCGGTCTCTGTGTCGAGACCGTAGCCGGACTTGATCTCGATCGTGGTTGCGCCTTCGGCGATCAGCGCATCCAGCCGTGGCATCGCGCTTGCGACGAGCTCTGCCTCGCTCGCCTTGCGCGTCGCAGCCACGGTCGAGACGATCCCGCCCCCGGCGCGCGCGATCTCCTCGTAGCTCGCGCCCTTCAGGCGCAGCTCGAATTCGTGCGCGCGGTTACCGCCATAAACCAGATGGGTGTGACAATCGACGAGCCCCGGCGTGATCCAGCGCCCCGCGCAGTCGATCCGTTCGTCCGCATCGGCGCCCACCGGAAAATCGGCCTGCGCACCCGCATAGACGATCCTGCCGCCGCGGGCGGCGACGACGCCGCGCTCGACCTCGCCGAGATCGGGACCGTTGCCCCGCATCGTGGCGAGGCGCGCGTTGTGCCAGATCCTGTCGAAGCGTTCTGCCATGCGGATATCCATTCGGCGTCGGATGCTTGACTTATATGTCTAGACATATAATCGTAAGGCGGTTCTGTCCAGCCGGCGTATAATCCATGACCCGACTGCATTTCGCTTCCGCGCTCCTGCCTTCGGGCTGGGCAAATGACGTGCAGGTGGTCATCACGGCCGGCGCGATCGCGGAGGTGACGCCAGGCGCGGCGCCGGCTGCTGGTGACGAGCGTCATCAAATCGCGCTTCCGGGACTGGCGAGCCTGCACAGCCACGCCTTCCAGCGCGGCATGGCGGGCCTTGCGGAGCAGCGCGGCGATAGCACCGATACGTTCTGGACCTGGCGCGAGACGATGTATCGTTTCGCACTCGCAATGTCGCCGGACGACGTCGCGGCCGTTGCGACGCTGCTCTATGTCGAGATGCTCGAACAGGGCTTTACCCGCGTCGGCGAGTTTCATTATCTGCATCACGACCGCGACGGCTCGCCCTATGCTGACCTCGGCGAGATGGCAACGCGTATTGCGCAGGCTGCCGATGCTTCCGGCATTGCCTTGACCCTGCTGCCGAGCTTTTACGCGCACGGCTCCTTTGGCGGCGCTGTACCTCATGCCGGGCAGCGCCGCTTCATCTGCTCGGTCGACCGCTTCGCCGCCTTGATGGCTGCATCGCGCAAGACGATCAACGCATTGCCCGGCGCCAACATCGGCATCGCTCCGCACAGCCTGCGCGCGGTGACGCCTGACGAGCTCAAGTCGATCATCCCGCTTGCCGAGGGCGGCCCGGTGCATATCCACGCCGCCGAGCAGGTGAAGGAAGTCGAGGATTGCCTGGGCTGGTCGGGATTACGTCCGGTGCAATGGTTGCTGGAGCGGGCGCCGATCGATCGGCGCTGGTGCCTCATCCACGCCACGCACATGACGGATGCCGAAGTCACGGCGTTCGCCAGGACCGGTGCGGCGGCTGGCCTCTGTCCCATTACTGAAGCGAGCCTCGGCGACGGCGTCTTTCCCGCGAGGGAATTTCTCGCGGCCGGTGGCATCTTCGGCGTCGGCACCGATTCCAACGTGCTGGTCGGCGTTGCCGACGAACTGCGCCAGCTCGAATATGGCCAGCGGCTGAAGCATCGCGCGCGCAACGTGCTCTCCAGCGGTGCGGGACGTTCCACCGGCCGCACGTTGTTCGACCATGCTCTTGCGGGCGGCGCGCAAGCGCTGGCGCAAGAGACATCCGGCCTTGCACCGGGCGCGCGTGCCGACATCGTCACGCTTGATACAACGCATCCTTCGCTGGCAGGCCGCGCCGGCGACGCGGCGATCGACGGCTGGATCTTCGCTGCGGGCAGCGGCGCCATCGATTGCGTCTGGGCCGGCGGCGACAGGGTCGTCGAAGGTGGCCGCCACAGGCTGCGCCAGACCGCGCGTGAACGCTTCAACGCGGCGGTGCGGAGGCTCGTCGCATGAGCCTCATAACCGATGCCGACAAGCCGACGCTCTACAAGCGCATCCGCGCCGATATCGAGAAGCGCATCCTGACCGGCGAGTGGCCGCCCGGCCATCGCATCCCCTTCGAGCACGAACTTGTGGCCCGCTACGGCTGCTCGCGGATGACGGTGAACAAGGCGCTGTCGGAACTCGCGCAGGCCGACCTGATCGAGCGGCGGCGGCGTGCCGGCTCCTTCGTGCGGCGGCCGCAACATCAATCGGCTGTGCTCAAGATCGCCGACATTCGCGCCGAGATCACCGCACTCGGCCGCTCCTACGGTTACGAGCTGATCGGCCGCAAGCTGCGCACGGCGACCGCCGCCGATCGCGACCGTCTCGGCGTGAACAAGGCCGGCAAGGTGGTCGCGATCACCTGCCGGCACAGCGCCGACAACGTGCCCTTCGCCGTCGAGGACAGGCTGATCGATCTGTCGTCCGTGCCTGACGCCGCGACGGCCGACTTCTCGCGCGAGCCGCCCGGCTCCTGGCTGCTTCATCACGTCCCATGGACGGAGGCCGAGCACACGATCAGCGCCATCGTTGCGGACGGTCGCACGGCGGACGCCCTCGCCATCGCCGTCGGCGCCCCCTGTCTCGTGATCGACCGCTACACCTGGCGCAGCGCACGCACGATCACCGCCGTGCGCCTGCTCTACCCCGGTGACTCTCACCGCCTTGTCGCGCGATTCAAGGGAGGCTGAGGGGCTATGTCGGCACAAATCGTGCCACGCTTCGGGCAACGGCCCGTATGGGCTGGCAGAGATCAACAGGACGTCAAACCATCGATCGGCAAGAGGACGACAATCATGCGTAGTTCGACAGTATTTGCGACAATCATTGCTCTCGCGGCCTCCACTCCGGCGCTCGCCCAGGACGTCAAGGTCGGAATCGGCATCTCGGGATGGACCGGCTTCGCCCCGCTGACGCTGGCGAAGGAGGCTGGCATCTTCAAGAAGAACGGCCTCGACGTCACCATCAAGAAGATCCCGCAGAAGGACCGCCACCTCGCCATCGCCTCCGGCGACATCCAGTGCGCGGCGACCACTGTCGAGACCTGGATCTCCTGGAACGCCAACGGCGTTGCGACCAAGCAGATCTTCCAGCTCGACAAGAGCTATGGGGCCGACGGCATGGCCGTGCGCAACGACATCGCCGCGATCAAGGACCTGAAGGGCAAGACCGTCGCGGCATCCGCCCCCGGCACCTCGCCCTATTTCGCGCTGGCCTGGATGCTGAAGAAGAACGGCTTGACGACGAAGGACGTGACCGTCGTCAACCTCGAGCCGGCAGCGGCGGCGCAGGCCTTCGTCTCCGGCCAGAACGATGCGGCCATGACCTACGAGCCATACCTGTCGACCGTGCGCGCGGCGCCCGACAAGGGCAAGATCATCGCGACCACGCTGGATTATCCGATGGTGATGGACACGTTCGGCTGCACGCCGAAGTTCCTGACCGAGAATCCCAAGGCGGCCAAGGCCCTCGCCGACAGCTATTTCGAGGCGATCGAGATGATCGCCAAGGACCAGGCCAAGTCCTACGAGATCATGGGCGCCGACGTGAAGCAGACCGCCGAGCAGTTCGGCAATTCGGCGAAATACCTCCGCTGGCAAGACAAGGCCGCGAACCAGAAGTTCTTCGCCGGCGACTTCCTGACCTTCAACAAGGAGGCCGCCGAGCTCCTGCTCGAGATCGGCATCATCAAGGCCGTGCCGAAGGTCGAGGACCTCTACGACGCGAGCTTCATCAAGTAAGTCACTCACGAGCTGCCGGCCCCGTCTCGCGGCGGGGCCGGCAAGTCCGTTCACCGCCCGGATATATCGTCGATGCGTCCTCTGGACCCTGTTACATCGAAGCAGCGCGCGGCCTACGGCCTCGCGTTCTTCGTGCTGTTCGTCGCCCTCTGGTCCTGGGCGACATTCGGCGGCCATGTGTCGAAAACCTTCCTCGCCAACCCCCTGACGATGGTGCAGGAGGGTATCGAGCTCCTCACCAAGCATGGCTTCCTGTTCGACATCGGCATGACGATCTGGCGCGTCGTCGGCGGCTTCGCACTCGCGGCTATTATCGCGGTGCCGCTCGGCGTGCTGATGGGGGCCTACAAGCCGGTCGAGGCGTTCCTCGAACCGTTCGTGTCGTTCGCGCGCTATCTTCCTGCCTCCGCCTTCATCCCGCTCCTCATCCTGTGGGCCGGCATCGGCGAACTGCAGAAGCTGCTCGTCATCTTCATCGGCTCGGTATTCCAGGTCATCCTGATGGTGGCCGTCACCGTGGGCGCCACGCGGCGCGATCTGGTGGAGGCCGCCTATACGCTCGGAGCGAGCGACCGCGGCATCATCCGCCGCGTGCTGCTGCCCTCCTCCGCACCCGAGATCGCCGAGATCCTGCGGCTGGTGCTGGGCTGGGCCTGGACCTACGTCATCGTCGCCGAGCTGATCGGCTCGTCCTCGGGCATCGGTCATATGATCACCGACAGCCAGGCGCTGCTCAACACCGGCCAGATCATCTTCGGCATCATCGTGATCGGTCTGATCGGCCTGATCTCGGACTTCCTGTTCAAGGCGTTCAACGCCTGGCTGTTTCCGTGGAAGCTCGCATGACGACGCTCAAGGTCGAACAGGTTTCGCGCACCTTCCCGGCACGCCACGGCAATGCGCCCACCAGGGCGCTGGAGCCGACCGATCTCGTCATCGGCAACAACGACTTCGTCACCATCCTCGGGCCCTCCGGCTGCGGCAAGTCCACG
>JAEYTQ010000431.1 GCA_023433965.1 Pseudomonadota bacterium
CGGTCGGAGACGGCGTCTTCGGCCTCGGCGAGCTCGTTCAGAAGCGTGCTGCAACGCTGCAGCAGTTCCTGCCCTGCTTCGGTCAGCCATTGCCGGCGCGTGTTGCGTTCGATCAGCCGAACCGCCAGCCGCTCCTCCAGCGCACTGAGGTGACGGCTCGCGGCTGCGTTCGACATCCGCAGGATTTCGGCAGCCTTCGAAAGGCTGCCGAGCTCCGCGGTTTTGGAGAAGACCTCGAGTTGGAGCAGCCGGTCCATTTTTGCAGAAACAGGAAAAGAGACTTACAAATTTTGACCTTTATTTCCGATTTCTGCAAGGCAAAATAGCGCCAACAAGGTACCATCGCAGGCGAGGAAATCAGAAAATGTCGGGCCCGATCAGGCACATCGTGATGTGGCGACTGCGCGGGGAGACGCCCGCGGAGCGCTCTGCCGCCCGGCTCAAGGTCAAGACCCTGTTCGAAGGTCTGAAGGGCCGGATCGAGGGCCTCACCCATATCGAAGTCGGCATGGACGTCAGCGCGGTCGACTACGCCTGCGACGTGGTCCTGTTCTCCGAGTTCAAGGACCAGGCCGCCCTTGCCGCCTACGCCAACCATCCGGAACATCTGCGCGTGCGCGAGGCACTGGGCGACTTGCGGATCGGGCGCTTCCAGGTCGATTATCCCATCCAAGAGGCCGGCGCATGATCGGCTCGTTCACCTTTGAAAACCTCCCTTGCCGCGTCGTGTTCGGCAGCGGAACGCTTGCCTCCGCCAAGGCCGAAGTCGAGCGGCTCGGGGGCAAGCGCGCCCTGGTGCTGACGACGCCGCAGCAGGAGGTGCAGGGCAACAGCCTGGGCGTAGCGCTCGGCCCGCTCTATGCCGGCATCTTCTCGGGCGCCACCATGCACACGCCGGTCGAGGTCACCGAGCGTGCGCTCGCGGCGATGAAGGCCTGCGAGGCCGACTGCGTCGTCTCGCTTGGCGGCGGCTCGACCACGGGACTCGGCAAGGCGCTGGCCTTGCGCACCGGCGTCAAACAGCTCTGCATCCCCACCACCTATGCCGGCTCGGAGATGACGCCGATCCTGGGCCAGACCGAGAATGGCCTGAAGACCACTGTGCGCGATGCGGCGGTGCTGCCGGAAACTGTCATCTATGATGTCGATCTGACGCTCACGCTGCCGGTTGGCCTTACCGCCACATCCGGCATCAATGCCATCGCCCATGCCGTCGAGGCGCTCTACGCACGCGATTCCAACCCCGTGACGTCGCTGATGGCGGAAGAAGGCATCCGCGCGCTGGCGCATGCCCTGCCCGCGATCGCCGCCAGGACCGACGACCGCGAGGCCCGCACCGAAGCGCTCTATGGCGCCTGGCTGTGCGGCATATGCCTGGGCACCGTCGGCATGGCACTGCATCACAAGCTCTGCCACACGCTCGGCGGCACCTTCGACCTGCCGCATGCCGAGACCCACACGATCGTGCTGCCGCATGCGCTGGCCTACAACGCGCCGGCCGTGCCCGATGCGATGGCGCGCATCTCGCGCGCGATCGGCGCCGCCGACGCAGCTCAGGGGCTGTATGACCTTACCATGCGGCTGGGCGCAAAGCTGGCTCTCCGCGATGTCGGCATGCCCGAGGGCGGCATCGACAAGGCGGCCGACCTCGCCGTCACCAATGCCTACTGGAATCCGCGGCGGCTCGAACGGGGCGCCATTCGCGACTTGATCGCACGCGCCTGGGCCGGCGAGTCACCCGGCGCTATCAAAGCGGCGGCTTGAGGCGATGCGGCGCACGTTGATCAGATCCGCCATCGTCATCAGCATGGATGATGCGATCGGCGATTTCGCGACGGGCGACGTGCTGGTCGAGGGCAGCCGTATCGCCGACGTGCGCCCTTGGATCGACGTCGCGGCGGACATGGAGATCATTGACGGCACCGGTCGCATCGTCATCCCCGGCCTCATCAACGCGCACATGCACACCTGGCAGACGGGCTTGCGCGGCTTTGCCGCGAACTGGACGCTGCTGGAATATTTTCGCCGCATGCATGCCGGGCTCGCGACCGTGTTCCGCCCCGCGGACATCCATATCGCGACGCTGGTCGGTGCGCTCAACCAGATCAACCATGGCGTCACCACGCTGGTCGACTGGTGCCACAACAATCCGACGCCCGATCATACCGACGCGGCGGTGCGCGGCCTGGTCGAGAGCGGCATTCGCGCCGCCTTCTTCCATGGCTCGCCGAAGCCCGAGCCGAAGCCGGGCGAGCCGCACTTCTCGGAAGTGCCGCATCCACGCCGCGAGGTCGAGCGGCTGCTGGCAGGTCCGCTCGCCGACCGCGACGGCCTCGTCACGCTCGGGCTCGCCATTCTCGGCCCGCATTATTCGACGCTCGACGTCGCCATGCACGATTTCCGCCTGGCTCGGGAGTTGAAACTGATCGCATCGATGCATCAGGGCGGCGGCCCGGCCAAGACGCCCGGGGGCTGGGAGAGGCTGATCGAGGCCGATCTCGTCGGAGCCGGCATCAACATCGTGCATGGCAACGATCTAACCGATGACCTGCTGAATCAGATGGTCGATCTCGGCGTGTCCTTCTCGGTGACGCCGGAAAACGAGATGATCCAGGGCCATGGCTTTCCGATCACCGGGCGCCTCCTGAAGCGCGGCGTGCGGCCGACCATCGGCATCGATCTGGAATCCGTGCTGGCCGGAGACCTCCTCTCCGCCGCCCGCCTCGCGCTCTCGACGCAGCGGGCGCTCGACAATGCGGAGTTCCGACAGCAGAGCGGCACCATTCCAGCGACGGCCACGATTCCTGTCCGCGAGGCACTGCGCTGGATCACGATCGAGGGCGCACGCATGCTCGGCCGCGAAGAACAGATCGGCTCGCTGACACCGGGAAAGCTCGCCGACCTCGTCATCATCGACGCTTCCGGCCTCGATCTCGTCCCCGTGCATGATCCCGTCGCAACCGTCGTGATGCAGGCGAGCCTTGCCAATATCGAGGCCGTCATGATCGGTGGCAACTGGAAGAAGCGGAACGGCCGGCTGCTGGTTGACGGGCTCGACGCGAAGAAACAGCTGCTTGCGCAATCCGGCCAGCGGCTGGTGCAAGACATCGAACGGCAAGGACACGCTGCGTGACGGCGCCAATGGACAACAGCAATGACTGACGTTTCCAAGAATGTCGCTTTCATCGGGATCGGCAAGATGGGCCTGCCGATGTCGGTGCTCGTCGCCAAGGCCGGCTACGCCGTCACCGCATTCGACCAGAGTGCGGCGCGGACCAGCGAGGCCCGCGGGCAAGGCATCGCGATTACCGCATCACCGGCCGAGGCCGTGAGCGGCAAGGCGGCCGTCGTGACGTCCCTGCCGGATGACGCTGCCCTGCGCAGCGCGCTGCTCGGCCCCGCCGGCATCATCTCCGCGATGCCGGCCGGTGCTATTCTCGTCGAAACCAGCACCGTGAGCGTCGAGGCTTCCAGCGAGGTAGCCGCCGCGGCGCAGGCGCGCGGCATTGCCTATCTTCGCGCACCGGTCTCCGGCAATGCCAGCATCGTTCATACCGGCGCGCTGACCTGCTTCGTGTCGGGGCCGAAGGACGCCTTCGAAAACGCGAAGCCGCTGTTCGGCGCCTTCACCCGCGCTCAGACCTATCTCGGGCCGGCCGAGGAAGCCCGCTACGCAAAACTATCCGTCAACCTGATGATCGCGGTGTCGGCTGCGATGATGGCCGAGAGCCTGGCGCTGGCGCGCAAAGGCGGCATCGCCTGGCAGGACATCTTGAAGGTGCTCGACGACAGCGCGGTGGCCTCGCCGATGGTGAAGTACAAGACCGCGCCTCTGCGCAGCCGCGATTTCGAGTCCACCTTCTCCTGCAAGCAGATGGCCAAGGACCTCGACCTCATCCTGGGGGCCGGCCACGTCGTCGGCGTGCCGCTGCAGCTGGCCGCGCAGGTGCGCGAGACCTATGGCTCGCTGGTCGCACAGGGCGACGGCGACACCGATTTCATCGCGACGGTCAAACATCTCGAACGGCTGTCCGGCCTCGGCGAGCCGAAGCTGTGATCAACGGAGGCCTAGATGCGTAACTTCAACGAGACCACGATCACGGACGCAGTGCTGGAGCGGATCGCGGGCGCGAGCGACCCGCGCATCAAGCAGGTGAGCGAAGCGCTGGTGCGCCACCTGCACGCCTTCGTCCGCGAGGTGCGGCCGACCCAGAAGGAATGGGAGTTCGGAATCGATTTCCTGACCCGCACCGGGCACATGTGCAACGACAAGCGCCAGGAGTTCATCCTGCTCTCGGACACGCTCGGCGTTTCCATGCTGGTCGACGCGATCAACCATCCGGTACCGGAAGGCGCCACCGAGACCACTGTGCTCGGACCGTTCTTCGTCCAGGCCGCGCCGGAGAAGGACAGCGGCGCCGACATTTCGGGGCCGATGGAAGGCGATCCGATGCTGGTCACCGGTTCGGTCTCCACCGTGGACGGAAAGCCGCTCGCAGGCGCCGTGGTCGACGTCTGGCACTCCGATGACGACGGCTATTACGACGTGCAGCAACTCGACGAGATCGGCGATCTGGCGATGCGCGCACGCTTCCACACCGACGCCAATGGCCGCTTCCATTTCTGGTCGATCAAGCCGGCCGCTTATCCCATTCCGCATGACGGGCCGGTCGGCGACATGCTGGAGGCGCAGGGGCGTCATCCCTGGCGTCCTGCGCATGTGCACTTCATGATCTCGGCGCCCGGTTTCGAGCAGCTCGTGACGCACGTGTTCGTTGCGGGGGATCAGTATCTCGACAGCGACGTGGTTTTCGGCGTCAAGGACAGCCTGATCCGGGAGTTCGTCCGTCATCCCGCCGGCCGTGCGCCGGATGGTCGCATGGTGGAGAGCGAATATTTCCATCTCAACTACGATTTCGGCCTGAAGCAGCTCGCGAGCAATGCGAGAGCCGCTTAAGCTGGACGTCGGACCAACAAGAGTCCGACAACGGGAGCAGACGGGAGTTCAAGGATGGGACCGCGGGTCAGCACGGGCATATTGGCCGAGCGCCTCGCCGGCATGATCGGCCCGCGCGCGAGCGTCGCGCGCGGCGTGCTCGATCAGCATGGGCAGAGCGAGTCGCATTATCGGAGCCTGCCGCCGGATATCGTCGTCTTCCCGGAGACGACGCAGGAGGTCGCCGACATCGTCAAGCTCTGCGCCAGCGCAGCCATGCCGATCGTTCCGTTCGGTGCCGGTACCTCGCTCGAAGGCAATGCAGCCGCGGTCGCGGGCGGCGTCTGCTTCGACTTCGCGCGGATGAACAAGGTACTGGCCGTGCACGACAGCGACATGGATGTCGTGGTGCAGCCCGGCATCACCCGCAAGCAGCTCAATGCCGAGCTGCGCAACACCGGCCTGTTCTTCCCGATCGATCCCGGCGCCGACGCCTCGATCGGCGGCATGACCTCGACGCGCGCCTCCGGCACCATGGCCGTGCGTTACGGCACCATGAAGGACAATGTCATGGCGCTCGAGGTGGTGCTGGCGGACGGCCGCGTGATCCGGACCGCCCGGCGCGCCCGCAAATCGGCCGCCGGTTATGACCTGACACGGATGTTCGTCGGCGCGGAGGGCACGCTCGGCGTCATCACCGAGATCACGCTGAAGGTGCACCCCGTGCCGCAGGCGATCGCGGCCGCGGTCTGCAGCTTCGACACACTCCACGACGCCGTCAATACCGCGATCTCCGTGATCCAGTCCGCGATCCCCGTAGCGCGCGTCGAGTTGCTCGACGACGTCATGATGCGCGGCATCAACGC
>JAEYTQ010000455.1 GCA_023433965.1 Pseudomonadota bacterium
AGCATGATCTTCGACCTCGACACCGCGATACAGGCGCTGGTGGAACGGCTCGGGCGTGACGATCCCGAAACGGTCAAATTGACGGGTATCTATCACAACCTCATTCGCTACTGGGCCGAAGTATGAAGACCATGACCTTCCAAGCAAGCCTTGTCGCCGCCTTGATGTCGGCGTCCGTCTGGCTGGCATCTCCCGCTTCCGCCCAGACGCAAGCCCCGCCCTCGACGGCAACGCAGCAGACCCCTGCGCCGCTCGCGGCCAGCCCGGCTCCGGCAGCGCCTGCGGCCGCCGCGCCTGCTGCGCCGGCGCCCTCGGCTGCGATGGCAACCGCACCGGCGGCCCCGACAGCCTCTCCCTCGGCCCCTGTCTCCGCGGCCGTAAAGCCCGAGGCGGCTTCCGGTGGCGCGCCGGCGATGAAAGAGCTATCGCCGTGGATGATGTTCATGTCGGCGGACGTCATCGTGCAAGCGGTGATGATCGGGCTGGCCTTCGCATCGCTGATGACCTGGACCGTCTTCATCGCCAAGTCGATCGAACTGTCGGTCGCCTCCCGCAAGCTTCGTTCGGCCCTGAAGAAGATTGCGGAGGCGCGCTCCCTCGCCGAGGCGCAGATGTCGCTCGGGAGCAAGCAGGGCATCCTGCCGTCGTTCCTGACGGCGGCGCTCCGCGAGGCGCGGATGTCCGCCGGCCTGTCTAGCGATGCCGGCATCAAGGAGCGCGCAGCCTCGAGCTTCCAGGAGATCGTGCGCGCGGAACAGCGGCGGATCCGGATAGGCATGGGCGTGCTCGCGACGATCGGCTCGACCTCGCCCTTCGTCGGCCTGTTCGGCACGGTCTGGGGCATCATGAACAGCTTCATCGGCATCTCGAAGGCGCAGACCACGAACCTCGCCGTGGTCGCACCCGGCATCGCCGAAGCGCTGCTTGCCACCGCGATCGGCCTCGTCGCCGCGATCCCCGCCGTGATCATCTACAACCACTTTTCCCGCGTGACGAAGGGCTATCTCGAACTCGTCAGCCGCGCTTCGGGCGCGGCGGGGCGGCTGCTCTCGCGCGACCTCGACCGCAGCCACGGCAGCGTGCATTCGCGCGCAGCGGAGTGAACCATGGGCGTTTCGCTCGCAGACAACGACGGCGAAGACGACGACTTCTCGGAAACGCATGACATCAACGTCACGCCGTTCATCGACGTCATCCTGGTGCTCCTGATCATCTTCATGGTCGCAGCGCCGCTCTCCACGGTCGATCTGCCGATCGATCTGCCGACGTCGAGCGCGACGCCGCAGAAGAAGCCGGACAAGCCGACCTATCTCAGCATCAAGCCCGATCTGACGCTTGCGATTGGAGAGAACCCGGTCCATCGCGCCGAGTTGATCGGCACCCTCAATGGCCTGTCCGACATGAGCAAGGACAAATATGTCTTCCTGCGCGCCGATCGGTCGGTGCCGTACGGCGAGCTGATGGGTGTCATGGAGCTCCTGCGTTCGGGCGGCTATACTCGGGTGAAGCTGGTTGCTCTGGAAGGCGCTCCGGAAGCACCCGCGGCAGGCGCCGCTCAGCCCTGAGAAAACGCACGATGTCGGACGAAGTCAGACCATCCCGGAAGCTCTGGATCCTCGCAGCGGTCGCGGCGCTCGCGCTGCATCTGGGTGGTGCTGCGCTCGCGCTGGCGCATCTGGGTGCCGACGACGAGGGCGCCGGCCTGGGCGCGGCGGGTGCCGAGTTCGCGGTCGAGATGGCGTCGCCTGAAGCTCAGGAATCCGACATGCCGGTCGGAGCGAACGACTCGATGGCGCAGGAGGAGCGGCCGGAACTTCCGGAGCAGAAGGCCGAGATCCAGGAGACGGAGCTTCCGCAGGACCGCCCGCAAGAGGCCGAGGAGCCCGATCGTATCGTCAGCGAAAACAAGGCGGAGAAGGAGCAGGACGACGACCCGAAGGTGGCTGCCGTCGAAACTCCGGCCATGGAGGCGTCGCAAAAGCAGATTGACCAGGCGCGGCAGACTTTTGAGGACGCAACGCGCGAGGCTGACAAGGCGATGGCCCCAGTGGTCGGTATCGGCAAGGACACGCTGAAGATCACCGCCGACTGGAACCGCAAGATCAGCGCGCATCTTGCGGCTCACAAGGTCAATCCGGAGGGCAAGGAGCCCCGCAACCAGACCGTGAAAGTGAGCTTCGCCCTCAATCGAAGGGGAAATGTGATCTCGGTCGATGTCGCGGAATCGTCTGGAGACGCAGCTTACGACGCCGCCGCAGTCTCCATGGTTCATAAATCCGATCCTTTCCCCACGCCGCCTGCGGCGATCACGGAGGATCGAATCGAACGCACGGTGCCGATCATCTTCAAGCCGGCGGAAGAGAAGAAAAAGAAGAAGTCGGCTCAGCGCCAGTAGAGCCGGATACCGACATAGACCACGACCAGGCAGGCAAAGATCAGCGCCACCGGCAGTGGTCGTTTCTGCGTTCCAGCAGCCGTGCCAGATCCGAAAAAGCTGGTTGTCTTGGGCTTCGGAGCCGGGCGGCGGAAGACGGTAACATTGTCCGCTGCGGGCTCCGGCTGGCGGGGGCGGACGTCGGGCGGCGTTCCACCGCCCCCCATCTCGACGTAATAGGCCTTGTAGATTGCCCCGATGGTGGCCTCGGTGGCCTCGCCCTCGCTCATCTGCGCCAGGAGGTTTTTGTAGCTGCTCAGGAACTCCTGGGCCTCCGGAGGCAGCGCGGAGGCCCCGTTGAGCTTGGCCATCATCTTCCAGGTGGCAAAATCGGCTCGGGCGCGGGTGTCGGCGCGTCGCGCGATCAGCATGTCGGCAGCTTTGACCAAGTCGGCCTCTGGCCCTTCGGCTCGTGTTCGGGGGTCCCGGTTCAACTACGCATTGCCGGTCAGGAAGAGAACAGCCTGAATCACGTAACCGGTCAACGTCCGCAGTATTGCTGAAATAACATCAAGATTTAGACCGAACTGCGAGCCCGCGAGCGGCAGCAGGATCAAGAGGCCGATCAGGATCAGCATACCGAACGGCTCGAGCCGGGCCAGCGGCAAGGCGAGTGGCCGCGGCAACAGCCCGACGGCGACGCGCCCGCCGTCGAGCGGTGGGATCGGCATCATGTTGAACACGGCCAGGATCGCGTTGATGATGAGCGCATTCTTGAGATTGTCCGCAACCCATTTCGCCGCGCTCGCGGGCACCAGTGGCAGGGCGTGGAAGGCGAGGGCGGTGGCGAGTGCCAGCAGGATGTTGGTGGCGGGTCCGGCCAGCGCCACCCAGACCATGTCGAGCCTGGGGTTGTTCAGCTTGCGGAAGTTCACCGGCACCGGCTTTGCGTAGCCGAACAGGAACGGCGAATGAGCGAACAGCAGCATCGCCGGCAGGATCACGGTGCCGAACGGGTCGATATGCCTGATCGGATTGAAGCTGACGCGGCCGAGCTGCGCAGCCGTGTTGTCCCCGAGCCGGTCCGCGACGAAGGCATGCGCGGCTTCATGGAAGGTGATGGCGAGCACGAGGGGGAGTACCCACACCGACAGGTCATAGAAGGAAATATTCACAGCTCATCCATTCGGTTCGCTAGCGGCCTTGCAGCCGTCTCAACCAAACCGGCGGTGCAGCAACGCTTCGGCCCAACATAGGGTGGCCGGTTCCGGAATGCCACGGTGCAAAACGACCGCCCCGCTGTATCGCCGTGCAGTCGAGCAAATTTACGCTGGGATCGTCCCGGCATATTGCACCAAGCCGTCGTCCAGCTTCACCCAGGCGAGCTTTTCCGACACCCAGATGTGCTCAGTCGGCGCGAAGGCGTTGCGATCGTCGAAAGTGGCCAGCGCGACGCCCGCCAGCGTGCCGTTGCGGCGCCAGGCGAACAGGCGCGTGCCGCAGCGCTTGCAGAACACGCGGTCGATATTCTCCGAGGAGGAGTAGCGGGCGGTCTCGCCCTCCACGGTCAGCGCGCGCTGGTCGAACTGCGCTCGGGCGAAGTAGGGCGAGCCCATCGCCTTCTGGCAGATGCGGCAATGGCAGATGCGGACGTTGAGCGGCTCGCCTTCCGCCTTGAACCGTACCGCGCCGCACAGGCATCCGCCTTCCCGGATCATGATGTCCTCAATAGGTTGCGCGCCCACCCGAGATGTCGAACACCGCGCCGGTCGAGAAAGCGCAATCTTCCGATGCGAGCCAGGCCACCATCGCGGCCAGCTCCTCCACCAGCACGAAGCGCCCCTTCGGAATCTCCGACAGCATGAAGTCGATATGCTGTTGCGTCATCTGGTCGAAGATCGCGGTCTTCGCCGCCGCCGGCGTCACCGCGTTGACGAGGATGTCATGGGCGGCGAGCTCCTTGCCGAGCGATTTCGTCAGCGCGATCAGGCCGGCCTTGGATGCCG
>JAEYTQ010000488.1 GCA_023433965.1 Pseudomonadota bacterium
ATATCGGGATGCGCGTGATCGTCTCGCCGCACGACACGGTCCCGACCGAAATCTCTCATCCTTCGCTGTTCGTGCCCAAGCCGGAAGCCATCGCGGCCGTGCCGAACCGGGCCGGGAAGCTTTCCGCCGAAGCCGAGGAGGCCACACGAGCGGCCGACGAGGCCAAGAAGGCTGCGTCCGCCGCCGCCAAGGAAGCGGCTTCGCTCCCTGCCGCGCTGCGCAAGCTGGAACAGCAGAAGGCTCGCGCGGACCGCGAGCTCGCCTTCGCCGACAAGTCGCTCGCCAACGCCAAGACCGATCAGGCCCGCGCCAAGGCCGAGGAGCTGCAGCAGAAGGCGGCGGCCAAGGCCGCCGACGCGGCGACGCAGCTCGACGCGGCCAGGGCCGCGGCGCAGCCGAAGCGCGATGCGGTGGCCATCACGAAGGAAGCTGCGAAGGCGGCCGCGGCCGCGAAGGCAGACGCCGTCAAGGCGGCGACCGACGCAAAGCTCGCCGGCGAGCCGGTCTCGGTCTACATCAGCCGGGCGACGCAGAAGCTGTACGTGCGGCGGAACACGCACAAGCCGGCGCCCGACGGCGGCGGCGAGGTGTTCGACACCAGCATCGAGGTCCCCGTCACGATCCGCAACCCCGATCGGCCGATCGGCACGCATATCTTCACGGCGATGGCGAAGACCGATACGGGCCTGCGCTGGAGCGTGGTCACGATCGAGAACAGCGACGAGGCCCGCAACGCGCTCGACCGCATCGCCATCCCGCAGGACGTGTGGGATCGCATCGGGCCGACCGCCTTACCGCGCTCCTCGATCGTCATCTCGGACGAGCCGCTGAGCGCGGAGACCAATTATCGGACCGAGTTCGTCGCGGTACTGAGCAGCGAGCCGCAGGGCGGCTTCATCACGCGCAAGCCGACCGCGCCCGCCATGGTCGCGAGCGACGATGGCTGGGACAACGGTTTCGGCTTCTTCTTCCAGCAGCGGGATCCCTACGTCCAGCAAGTCAATCCGCGCCGGCAGCGCGGCCAGTACCAATATTATCAGTCGACGCAGCCGATGCAGCGGAGCTGGTGGTAGGACGCAGGGCAGCCCTCGGGGGCTTTGCCCTGCAGCTACGGGCGCGCTTCGATTACCACAGCCTGAATCTTGCCTTCCACCGGTCCGGCGCCATGCCGGGTCCGGATCGCTTCGGCGACGACGTCAGTCGCGGCCTGCAGCTTGTTGGCATCTCTTGCCTCGATCTCGCTGCGCAGCGGCGTGCCCTGGCAGAGGGCGAGCGCGACGTATTCGGGTGACGGCGCGCGGCTGATTTCAGTTCGCGTTTCGATCGCGATGTCGCGGAAGCCAGACCGTTCCAGGTCAGTTCGAATGACGCTCGTGTCGTGATAGCCGTGCGGCGTGCGCACCATGAAGAGCGGCGGATCGTCCGGGAATAATTCTGCGAGTGCCATCGTCGCTTCGTGCGCGAGCACGTTGTCCTCGATGCGGTCCCAGACGTTGAACACGAACGTGCCATTGCTCTTGAGGACGCGCTTGACTTCTTCGTAGGCCTTGACCCGGTCAGGGAAGAACATCGCGCCGAACTGGCAGCAGACCACGTCGAACTCCGCATCGCCAAAGGGCAAGGCCATTCCATCTGCTTGCCGCCAGGTGATGCGGTCATCCCCCGCCTGACGCTGCGCCGCGACCGCGAGCATGGGTTTATTGAGATCGGTCGCGACGTAACGGACCCCGTGCGGCAGCGCTGCCGCCACGGCGCGCGTCACTGCGCCGGTGCCGGCGGCAATCTCGAGCAGTACGGAGGGAGAGCGTGCGGCGACCCTCTTTGCGATGTCCTCCGCGTAGACGGAGAAGATCATCGGGACGAGATACTCGTCGTAGATTTTCGGAATCGAGCCGGCGAAGACCTTGTCAGTATCGGGCATGGTAGCCTCGCTGAAGGTTCGGGACACAAGGTTCAAATTAGCATGGTTTGCTCGCTGTCGCGCCAGGAACGATTTGAATGAAACCGTTCTTGTATTATTTTCCCGCCTGAGCGAGGTCGGCCAAGCCGGCTATCGGTCCTGGGTTTGTCCGGCGACCTCGCGGATCGGCCGCGTGCCATCCCAGTTCAGCGCGGCCTGCCGGACCTTCTCGAAGAACGGGCCCTTGGTGCCGCTGATGTCGGAGATCTCGATCACGGTGCCGGGATGGGCCTGCGTGTCGAAATAGGCAAAGCGTCCCCTCTCGCCGCCGATCTGGCCCTCATGGCCGATTCGATAGCCGAGCCCGAGCGCCTTGTCGTAGAGCGCCTGGTAGTCGTGGCTCCAATACGACATGTGCTGGAGCCCTTCGTGCCCGGCGTCGAGGAATTCCCTGTACAGCGAAGGCGCCTCGTTGCGCTGCTGGATCAGCTCGATCTGGAGATCGCCGGAATTGGCGAGCGCAATGCTCATCTCGACGGCGGAATCCCGGCCGCGGTGGCGGAACCAGTCGGTCTTGACCCGGTCCATGTAGTACCAGGGCCCGACGCCCATTACCTCGATCCAGTGTTTCATCGCGGCGTGGATGTCCCGCACCACATATCCGTTCTGGCGCACCGTGCCGAAGATGCGGCTCATGCCCGCGCTCCTGTTCTCGATCTATTTCATTGCTACGGCAGCGGGACCGCGCACGAGCAGGGCCTTCATGGTTCGAGACGCCCGCTTTGCGGGCTCCTCACCATGAGGGTTTGATATCTCACCACGAAACGGGCCTCATCCTGAGGCCCCGCTGCAGGCGGGCGTCTCGAAGGATGGTTGCTGGCGAGCTGCCCGCCACTTGCTCACTTGACCTCGATACCGGCGTCCTTGGCCACCTGCTTCCAGGCCGCGATGTCGCGGGCGTTGATGTCGCGCTGCTCCTCGCCGGGCACGAATTGCGGCGTGATGCCGAGCGCAAGGAGCTTCTGCTTCACGACCTCGTCGCCAAGCGCCACTTTCAGGGCCGCCGACAGTTTCTGGGCGATCGGCGGCGCCACGCCAGCCGGCGCATACATCGCCCAGGACAGGCTGCGGTCGAACGCCACGCCCTGTTCCTTGTAGCTCGCGACATCAGGCAGGCTCGGCGAGCGCTCGCCGCAGGCGGCCAGCGCCTTGATCGAGCCCTCCTTGACCAGCGGCGTCGCGGTCGCGACGTCGAGCGTCGCCAGCGAGATGTGTCCGCCGAGCAGATCGCCGGCCAATTTCGCAATGCCGTTGAACGGCACGTGATCCATCTTGATCCCGGTCTGCTGCATCAGGATCTCCGCGCAGAATTGTCCGGTCGAGCCCACGCCCCAGCTGCCGTATTGGATCGGCTCGCCCTTCTTGGCCAGCGCGACCAGGCCCTTGATGTCGTTGGCGGCGAAATTCTTGGTCGCGACCAGCATGATCGAGGAGGTGCCGACGCGGCCGATCGTCGTGAAATCCTTGATCGGATCGTAGGGCAGCTTCGGGTAGATCGCCGGCGCCAGCACATGCGTGGTCATGCCGCCGACGGTGATGGTGTAGCCGTCATTCGCGGACGCCGCGACCATCTTCGTGCCGATCGTTCCGGCGGCCCCGGTGTGGTTCTCGATGTAGATGCTCTGCCCGAGCGTCTTGCTCATGCCGTCCGCAAGCAGCCGGCCGACCACGTCACCGCCGCCGCCGGCCGCATAGGGCAGCAGCATCCTGATCTTGCGCGTGGGGTAGGCCGAGGGGTCCTCGGCGCGAGCCGGCAACGCCGCCGAGAGCAATGCGAGCAATGAAAGCGTGACGGTGTGCAGCTTCATGATGGATTCCCTTAATTCTCGAAACGAAAGCGATAGGCGTGGCCGTGCCGGATGACGCGTCCCGCGGTCGGCGCCGGAAAATGGCCCGTGAGCAGGTAGCTCGGCGTGTCCGCGAGTTCCTCCAGCAAGGCCATGCGCGTCGCGACGGCCGCGGCCGGATCGACGTCGGCGGCGTTCGACAGCCACGGCGCGGCACACTGGATGGGATGATGGATGACATCGCCCGACATCACTGCGTGATCGTGGCCGCCATTGAGGTGGATCTGCATGTTGCCGGCCGTGTGGCCCGGCGCGGGTGCGAAGCGCAAGGCCGCGTCGCGATCATCGAACAGGCGATGATCGGTCTCGACCAGTTCGGCAAGGCCGGCCGCGACCACCGGCAGCACGGAATCTTCGAACGAGCCGTGGTTCACGGGGGTGTTCGGCGCCGCATTGTGCGCAGCTTCGAAATGGCGGTACTCCTCCCGTCCCATCAGATAGCGGGCATTGGGGAAGGTGGGGACCCAGCGGCCGTCGAGGAGACGGGTGTTCCAGCCGACGTGATCGACATGCAGATGCGTGCACATCACGAAATCGACCTGTTCGGGGGCGACGCCCAGCGCCTGCATGTTCTGCAGATACGGCTGGTCGAGCTTGTTCCACACCGGCACGCGCGGCCGATTCTTGTGATTGCCGCAACAGGTGTCGACGATCGCGGTCCAGCGCGGCGTCCGCACGAGATAGGAGTGATGGCTGAGGATGAAGCGACCGGTCTCCGGCTCGATATAGCGGTGATCAAGCCAGCTCCGGTTTTCCGCGATCACCGCATCGGTGACGTTGGCGAACAGCCAGGTCTTGTCGAAGGCAAGCGCGGG
>JAEYTQ010000537.1 GCA_023433965.1 Pseudomonadota bacterium
CCCTGCCGCACCAATCCGCTCGGTGCCAAGGGCTGCGGCGAATCCGGCGCCATCGGCGGCCCGCCCTGCGTCACCAACGGCGTGATGGACGCACTCGCCGAGCTCGGCATCACGCAGCTGAACACGCCCCTGACGCCGCAGAAGGTGTGGCAGGCGATCCGGGACGCGAAGGCGGCGGGGTAACTCTCCTCGTCGTTCCAATCTCCGGTGTCGCCCGGATCTGCGCTCCGCTTCGCGGCGCTTGTCCGGGACGACATCGAGTGTGTCAGGACAGCGTGCCCTCAAATCCCCAGCATCATCTTCGCGATGATGTCGCGCTGGATCTCCGAGGTGCCGCCGAAGATCGTGTAGGCGCGGCCGTTGAGATATTCGGGCATCACGGTCAGCATTTCCTCGGGGATAGCAGGCTCGTGGTTGAGCTTGTAGAGCGGCCGCATCGGCTCGACGTGAAGCGCGTCGTGCCCGATCACGTCAGCCCCTAACCGCGTCACGGCCTGGCGGATCTCGCTGTTGCGCAGCTTCAGGATCGACGACACCGCGCCGGGATTCTGCCCGGTCTGCAGCGCCGAGAGCACGCGCAGCTCGGTCATCTCCAGCGCGTCGATGTCGACCTCGACCTCGGAGATGCGTGTTGCGATATCGGGGCTGTCGATGGCGCGACCCGTGAGGTCGGACTCGGCGAGATCCGCGATCGCCTTCAATCCCTCGCGCAGCTTGGCCGAGGCGATGCCCGCCCCGCGCTCGAACTCCAGCAGATATTTGCCGTAGGTCCAGCCCTTGCCTTCCTCGCCGACCCGGTTGGCGATCGGCACGCGCACGTCGTCGAAGAACACCTGGTTGACCTCGTGGTCGCCGCCGATGGTCAGGATCGGGCGCGTGGTGATGCCCGGGGTCTTCATGTCGATCAGGATGAAGCTGATGCCGTCCTGCTGCCGCGGCCCGTCGCTGGTGCGTACCAGCGCGAACATGCGGTTGGCGTGATGGGCATGCGTGGTCCAGATCTTGGTGCCGTTGATGATATAGTCGTCGCCGTCGCGCACCGCGCGCGTCTTCAGGGACGACAGGTCGGAGCCGGAGCCGGGCTCGGAATAGCCCTGGCACCAATAATCCTCGCCGGAGAGGATGCGCGGCAGATAGAAGTTCTTCTGCTCCGGCGAGCCGAAGCCGATGATGACGGGCCCGACCATCTTCACGCCCATCACGTTGACGTTGGGCACGCCCGCGCGCGCGCACTCGGTCTCGAAGATCCAGCGCTGCGCCGGGGTCCAGGGCGGCCCGCCATGTTCGACGGGCCAGCCCGGCGCGCCCCAGCCTTGGGCGTGCAGCGCACGCTGCCAGGCCATGCCGATGTCGGGATCGGAGAACACCGAGGGCGTCAGCGCGGTCGCGCGCTTCATCTCCTCGGTGAGGTTCCTGGCGATGAAGCTGCGCACCTCGCTCTGGAAAGCGCGCTCCTCGGCATTGAAACTGAGGTCCATGAGGCTCTCCCGGTGTCAGGCCTTGCGGCCGAGCTCGGCGTGGCGGGCATAATGGTGCGCGCTGCCGCCGAACAGCGTGTCGAAGGCGACGAGGCGCTTGAAATAGGCGCCGACCTCGAGCTCTTCGGTGACGCCCATGCCGCCATGGAGCTGGATCGACTGCTCGCCGACGAAGCGGGCGCATTTGCCAATCTTTGCTTTCGCGCCCGAGGCCGCCCGGGCCCGCTCGGTCGGCGCGCTATCTGCCTTCAACGCCGCCCGCAGCGCCATCGAGCGGGCCTCGTCGACCTGCATGGCCATGTCCGCGAGGCGGTGGCGGATGACCTGGTTGGCGGACAGCGGCCGGCCGAACTGTTGTCTGATCTTGGTGTAGCCGATCGTGGTGTCGAGCAGCGTCTGCATGATGCTGACGGCTTCCGCGCCGAGCGCCGCCATGGCGCGGTCGACGGCCCATTCGATCGCGGGTAGCGCGTTGCTGCCGTCTCCAAGCAGCGCGTCTTCGGGCAGGTGTACGTCCGACAGCTCGATGTTGCAGGCGCGCCCGCCGCCGAGGCGCGCATAGTCGGAGACCGCGACGCCATCCACCGTCGCCGGCATCACGAACAGGCCGATCCGTCCCGATGGGCCGTGATGGTCGTGCAGAGTTGCGGAGACGATGATCTCGTCGGCGGCGTGGCCGTCGAGCACGGTGATCTTGCTGCCGGACAGGCGCCAGCCTTGCGCCGTCTTGGTCGCCGATGTCGCGACCTTGGCGAGATCGAACCGGGCGACGCGCTCGGAATGCGCGAAGGCGAGCTTCAATGATCCGTCCGCCACCTTGGGCAGGCTCGCCTGCTTCTGCTCGGAGGTGCCGCATCTGGCGATCAACGCGGCTCCCAGCACGACGGTGGCGACATACGGCTCCGATACCAGGCCGCGGCCGAAGGCGTCCATCAGGATGCCGACATCGACCGCGCCGCCGCCGAGCCCGCCAAACTCCTCGGGCAGTGGCAGCGCCAGCCAGCCGAGCTCGGCGAACTGCTTCCACACTGCGGGACTGAAGCCGAGCGGATCGCTCGCCATCTTGCGGCGGTGAGCGGCATCGTAGCTGCCGGCCACGAAACGCTCCGCGCTGTCGCGCAGCAGCTTCTGCTCGTCGCTGAGATCGAGGTCCATCGCGTCTACTCCGCCGCCGCCGGCGGCTTGCGCACGGAAGGATGCAGGCCGGAGGGATCGACGATCATGCCGAACTCCTGGAGATTGTGGGCGTGGCAGAGCTGATGCAACGCAAAGGCCTGGTCGATCGCAGCGGGCTGGCCCATCACGTCGACCGAGCGGTTCACCGCCTCCTTGGTCATCTTCAACGCGAAGGACGGTTTTGCCGCGATCCGGCGCGCCAGCTCCAGTACGCGCGAGGATAGCTCCGCGCGTGGCACAATTTGGTTGACCATGCCGAGCCGGTGCGCTTCCTGCGCGCTCCAATTGTCAGCGGTGAACAGGAACTCCTTGGCTTTGCGCGCACCCAGCTCCCAAGGATGCACGAACCATTCGACGCCGCAGACGCCCATGGTGACCACGGGGTCGCAGAACTGCGCATCGTCGCTGGCGACGATGAGGTCGCAGGCCCAGGCCAGCATCAGGCCGCCGGCGATGCACTTGCCGTGCACCTCGGCAATGGTCGGCTTGGCGAGATTGCGCCAGCGCCGCGTGATCTGGAGATATATTTCCTGCTCGCGCGCGAAGCGGCCATGGGCGTTGGGCTCGGCAAAGCCGCCCCAATTTCCAATCGGTGGAAAATCGACCCCCGCGGTATTCTTGGCCCCGGGGCGCAGGTCATGGCCGGACGAGAAGTGCGGGCCGTTGCCGGCGAGGATGATCACCTTGACCGTATCGTCCTGCACCGCCGCGTCGAAGGCGGCGTTGAGGTCGTAGGTCATCTGCAGGTTCTGCGCGTTGCGCGCCTCGGGCCGGTTCATCACGACACGGGTGATCGCCGGCTCCGGCCGTTCCACGAGGATGGTCTCGAACGAGCTCATCGCGTTTCCCCTGACGTTTCCGCTTTTGTTTTGTCGGAGTTGACTATGTCGGCCTGCGATAGGCAAGAGGCTTGCGTCAGCCGGCTGCTTTTCTCGCGCGCGTAATCTGATAGTTTGCGCCGGATTCCACCGGGAGAAATTCGATGCGCAAGATCCTGACCGTGCTGGCTGCCCTGGCCTCGCTGAGCCTGACCAATTGCGGCTACAACGCGATCCAGAGCGAGGACGAGCAGATCAAGGGCGCCTGGTCCGAGGTCGTGAACCAGTATCAGCGCCGCGCCGATCTCGTGCCAAACCTGGTCAATTCGGTGAAAGGCTTTGCGCAGCAGGAGGAGGACGTGCTGCTCGGCGTCACCAATGCCCGCGCCAAGGTCGGCAGCATCCAGGCCACGCCGGAGGTGCTGAACGATCCCGCCGCGTTCCAGAAATTCCAGGCCGCCCAGGGCGAGCTCTCCAGCGCGCTGTCGCGGTTGCTCGTCGTCACCGAAAACTACCCGCAGCTGAAGTCGGATGCCTTGTTCAAGGACCTGATGTCGCAGCTCGAGGGCACCGAAAACCGGATCACGGTTGCGCGCAACCGCTACATCAAGTCGGTGCAGGACTATAACGTCACCATCCGCTCATTCCCGAGCAACCTCACGGCGATGGTGTTCGGCTACAAGGAGAAGCCGAATTTCTCGGTCGAGAACGAGAAGGCAATCTCGACCGCGCCGAAGGTCGATTTCAACCCGGCACCGGCGCCGTCGAAGTAAGCCGCCGTCGTTTGCGAATGATCGTCTCCCCGCCCACCACTGTCATTCCCCGCGAACGCGGGGCATCCAGTACGTCGCGGCTTCTCCGTAGACCACTGGCGCCTCTGGAATACTGGATCGCCCGGTCAAGCCGGGCGATGACACTGGGCCTGTGGTGTTCAGCCATCGCTGCAGTGCTCTTCCTTGCTTTCATCGCCCCGACCCACGCCGACGTCGCCGTCCCTGAGCTCACCGGCCGCGTTGTCGACCAAACCGGCACTCTCTCCAGCAGCGACATCGCCGCGCTGTCGCAGAAGCTGCAGGACTTCGAGAGCCGCAAGGGCAGCCAGATCGCCGTCCTGATCGTGCCGACCACGCAGCCCGAGACGATCGAGCAGTTCTCGATCCGTGTCGCGGA
>JAEYTQ010000545.1 GCA_023433965.1 Pseudomonadota bacterium
TCCAGGATCTGACCTTTCCCGGAGAAGCACTGGGCGGCGTCGACCTGCTGCATCGCATCTCCTCGGATGCACCGCTCGCGCGCGTGCTGGTTTTCAGCATGCATGCGGACGCAAGCATCGTCGCATCCGCGATCAAGGCGGGAGCCATCGGATATCTGCTGAAGGACTCTCCGCCGGACGAGCTGCCGAAGGCGGTGCACCAGGTCAGGCTCGGCCATCGCTATGTCGACGAGCGGATCAATCTGCGCGGCGTGCCCCTGCCCGATCACGTCGAACGCGGCAAGGCTGCCACACTGACCCGCAGAGAGAGAGAGGCGCTCAGCCTGCTCGGCCAGGGAAACGCCTACTCCGCGATCGCCGACGAGCTGGACATCACGCCGCGCGCCGTCGCGCGGCTCGTCAAGCAGGCGAGGATCAAGCTAGGGATCCGTCGCACCAGCGACCTGCTCCGCCGTGCGCACGAGCTCGCGGGCGGCGCAGACGGTTCGAATTGACGCGCGTCCCACCGACATTATCGAGCCTTCCCGCGGCAGGCCTCCATTCGGGTCAGGACGAGGCAGTCGGAACCAAGGCCTCTACGGTCACCCCCCCATCGCCGGACACGACGTCGAGCGTGCCGCCCAGCGCCAGGATCCGCTCGCGCATGCCGACGAGGCCGAAGCCGAGCTTTTGTCCCGGCTCCATGCCGCGGCCGTTGTCGCTGACCCGCACCCGCGCGCAGACCCGACCGTCACGCCCCTGCTGTTGCACAGGCTCGATCACGACATTCACCGAGGTGGCGCCGGCGTGGCGGAACACATTGGTGAGCGCCTCCTGCACGATGCGGTAGATGGTGAGGTCGGCGGTCTCGCCGGTGGTGCCCAACGCCGGCGAGATCACGGTGTCGATCGCGACATCGGGATGCGACTCCCGCCACAGCCGCGACAGCGATTCCAGCGCCTGGCGCAGGCCGAGTTCGGCAAGGCCCACGGGCCGAAGGCGCTCCAGCACGCGACGATTGAACTGCTGAAGCGCATTGAGTTGCTCCAGCATGGCGCTGCCGTGCTTTCGCACCGCATCCGCACTCGGCGCGCGTGCGTCCGCCAGCTTCGCCAGCGCGCTCGCATGCGCTCGCAGCGAGAACAGATAGGGCCCGAATTCGTCATGCAGCTCGCGCGCGATTTCCTTACGCTCGATGTCCTGAAGCGACACCGCCCGCTCGGCAAGACGCCGTTTGTCCTCGACCGCCTCATGCAGCGTCGCGGCAAGATGATTGAGCTTGGTACAGATCGCGGCGAGTTCCGGCGCGCCGCCCGGGGTGACACGGGCATCATAATGTCCGCCTTCGAGCTTGCCCATCGTGTCTGACAGCGACCGCAACGGTGCCAGCGCCCGGCCGACCACGTTCATCATCAGGAAGAACAGCGCGAGCGCGATCACCGATCCGACCTCGAGCTGGGTCACGATGCCGCCCCAGACCTCGGCGATCTCGTCGTCAGGATGCGAGGTGATCACGAGCGAGCCCGGCTTGCCATGGATCGAGACGGGCACGGTGACGGCGGTCTGCTCGGGATGCACCAGGGCGACGAACCAGGCCGGCGGCGCGCGCGTGTCGGCGTCGGCGTCGGGCCGGGGAGGCGTCAGCGGATGGCCGCCGGCGTCCCGCAGCGTGATGCTGACATGGCGCAACCGGCTGAGATCGCGCGCGATCTGGTTGAGCCTGGCATCCGGATCTGGCGCCTCGTTGAGATCGGCAACGATCATCTCGATGAATTCGCGCGCAAGACGGATCACGCTCTGGTCCTCGGCCTGCACGCGCGGACCGGCCTCGGCGACCTGGCGGCCGATATTGACTGCGAGCCCGAGCGCCAGCAGCAGCGCCAGCAGGAGGTTGATGCGCCCGCGCAAGGAGAGATTCTGCCACATGGGTCTCGCTGGTGCCTCGCGGAACGTCGTCCGCCGCTGTCCGATGCCGTTGACAGGGGCGAAGCGGGGGATATTTAATCGGAAGCGTACAGCAATCCCGGCCGGGTTGCATGGGCGACATGAGACGCGAGCTGCTCATGCCGACGACATGCGACACAGAACAGGCAGTCCTATCAGGGGAACGCGCTGTCGCGGGGAACGCCTATGCGCATTCTGATCGTGGACGATCATCCCATTGTCGCCTCCGGCTGCCGTGCCGTGCTGGCGGACGAGGGCGAGATCGAGATCCTGGAGGCGGCCGACGCCGAGGACGGCGAGTGCGTCTTCATCGTCGAGCGCCCCGACCTCTGCATCATCGACATCAACCTGCCGACCGTCTCCGGATTCGAGCTGGCGCGGCGCATCCTCGAGCGCGCGCCCGAGGCCCGCATCATCATGTTCAGCATGAATGACGACCCTGCCTTCGCTGCACGCGCGATCGAATGCGGCGCCAAGGGCTACGTCTCTAAGACCGGCGACCCCGACGACCTCGTCGAAGCGATCCGCGCCGTCGGCGACGGCGGCACCTATTTGCCGAGCGCGATCGCGCGGAGCATCGCCTTTGCCGGGCCGACGCTGGCGCAGAGCCCGCTGTCGAAGCTGAACGCCCGCGAGATGGAGATCCTGCGGCTGCTCAGCGCGGGCAAGAGCCTGTCCGAGATCGCCTGGCTGGTGCAATCGTCCTACAAGACAGTGGCCAACACCTCGTCGATCATGCGCCAGAAGCTCGGGGTGAAGACGTCGGTCGAGCTGGTGCGGCTGGCGATCGACAGCGGCGTCGCCTGACGACGCCACGAATTCGGTCACACAAGCGTTGCAATCCTGGTGTGATGAGAAGCCACGGAGTTCCTGAGCATGACGATTCAGACTGTCTCGACGAACAAATCCCATGGCGGCGTGCAGGGCGTGTATCGCCATGCGAGCGAGGCCACCGGAACCGACATGGTGTTCTCGGTCTATGTTCCCCCGCACGCGGACGGCGCCAGGCTGCCCGTGGTCTGGTACCTCTCCGGGCTGACCTGCACGCATGCCAACGTCACCGAGAAGGGCGAATTCCGCAGGGCCTGCGCCGAGCTCGGCCTGATCTTCGTCGCGCCCGACACCTCGCCGCGCGGGTCCGACGTGCCCGGCGATGCCAACAACGCCTATGATTTCGGCCTCGGCGCCGGCTTCTACGTAGATGCAACGCAAGAGCCGTTTGCGCGCAACTACCGGATGTGGAGCTACGTCACCGACGAGCTGCCGAAGCTGGTGGCGGAGAATTTTCCGGTCGATGCCAAGCGCCAATCGGTGATGGGCCACTCGATGGGCGGCCACGGTGCGCTGACGGTGGCGCTACGCAACCCGCACCGCTTTCGCGCGGCCAGCGCGTTCGCGCCGATCGTGGCGCCCTCGCTCGTGCCCTGGGGCATCAAGGCGCTGACCGGCTATCTCGGCCCGAACAAGGACGCCTGGCGCAACCACGACACGGTGGCCTTGATCGAGGACGGCGCGAAATTCTCGGGATTCCTGATCGATGTCGGCGAGGCCGACAATTTTCTGAAGGAGCAGCTGAGGCCCGAGCTGCTCGAAGCTGCCTGCTCCAAGGCGGGTATCCCGCTGACGCTGCGGCGCCAGGCGGGTTACGATCACAGCTATTACTTCATCTCGACCTTCATGAGCGATCATCTGCATTGGCATGCGGAGAGGCTGAAGGGGTGATTGCTTCGCGCTACTCCGGCCGCCCGTAATTCGGTGCCAGCAGACGATTGCGGATCAGATAGCTCATGGTGCGCGTCCAGGATTCATCGGTGTTGCCGCGCATGTCGGCACTCGCGACCATGATCATGTTGCCGGTCTTGACGTCGCGCAGATAGACGTTGAGGTTGATGATCAGGTTAGAGACCTTTTGCACGAGACCCGTGATCTCCTGGTCTGCTCCCAGTTGCCCCGCGAGCTTGAGGTCGCAACCGCCGCAGGCTTGCAAGTTGGCCTGACGGGCGGCATCCCTGACCGGCGCGATGTCGAGCACCTGGAACTTGCCGGACTCCGCCAATGCCTTGCGCAGCTGCTCGCTGATGCGCACGAGCCGCGCCTCCTCCGGCCTGGAGCCGTAGAACTCGCCGGGCAGACTGGTGTCGATCAGTTCGAAATCGAACACCGCCAGTTTCGGCGGATCGGCGCGCGCAACCGAACCGGTCAACACCAATGCGGCGAGGCCTGTCAGTGCTCGCATGATCGTGATCCCCGGCCTCGTGCGCGCGGGGACGAAATGCGGGGTTGCATGCCCTGACAAATTGGTCATGCTTGAAGCAGAGACAATTCTTCACCGGCGGTCAAGCCGGGGAGATCGTCTGGAGGAAACATGATCCGATGGTTGGTCGGCCTGATCGGCTTGGGCGTTGCCGCGACGAGTGCGCTCGCGGCCGATCCCATCACGATCGGCGTTGGCTATCTCGGCGCCGCTGCGACCCGATCGACGCTGTCGCTGGTCGAGAAGCCCGCGGAGAATGACGGCTTCGCCGGCGCCCGCCTCGCCATCGAGGACAACAACACCACCGGGAAGTTCCTGGGCCAGCGCTTCACGCTCGAGGAGCGCCGCATCAAGGACGGCGAGGATCCGGTCCAGGCCGCGACCGCCCTCGCCGACAAGAACGGCTTCATCGTCATCGACCTGCCGGCCGATGCGTTGCTGAAGGTCTCGGACACGCTGCGCGAGCGCGGCACGCTGCTGTTCAACGCCGGCGCCATCGACGAGCGGCTGCGCGAGGCCGATTGCCGCGCCAACGTCATCCATACCGCCCCGACGCGCGCAATGCTGGCGGATGCGCTCGCGCAGTATCTGGTGTGGAAGAAGTGGTCACGCTGGTTTCTCGTTGTCGGTTCGCATGACGAGGACAAGCAATTTGCGGATGCGCTTCGGCGCGCCGCGTCGCGGTTCGGCGCCAAGATCGTGCAGGAACGCACCTTCGAAGACAAAGGCGGCGCGCGACGCACCGACAGCGGCGTGACGCTGATCCAGCGCCAGATGCCTGTCTTCACGCAGCAGGCGCCCGCCTATGACGTGCTGGTCGCCGCCGACGAGAGCGAGGTGTTCGGCGCGTACCTGCCCTATCGCACCTGGGATCCGCGCCCCGTCGCTGGCTCCGCCGGCCTCGTGCCGCGCAGCTGGGACGCGGCGCAGGACCAATGGGGCGCGATCCAGATGCAGAACCGCTTCTTCAAGCTGAACTCGCGGCGTATGACCGCGCTCGACATGCAGGCCTGGACCGCAGTGCGCATGATCGGCGAAGCCACCTCGCGCACCAGTTCCGACGATGTCAAGAAGGTGACGGACTTCATCAAGGGCGCGGACTTCTCGGTTGCCGCCTTCAAGGGCACGCGGCTGACCCTGCGTGACTGGAACCTGCAGCTGCGTCAGCCGATCCTCCTGGTCGACGGCCGCATGGTGGTGTCGGTGTCCCCGCAGGAAGGATTCCTGCCCCAGGTCTCCGAACTCGACACGCTCGGCTATGATCGCCCGGAGAGCAAATGCAAGTTGAAGTGAGGAATCAGGTGTCGCGGATGTGGCGTGTGGGCTTGCTGGCCGGACTGGCGCTGGCCGCACCGCCCGCACACGCGTTCATCGCCTATGTCTCGAACGAGAAGAGCAACACGGTGTCGGTGATCGATACCGACAGCTGGACCGTGACCAAGACCATCAAGGTCGGCCAGCGCCCGCGCGGCATCGATCTCACGCGTGACGGGAAATTCGTCATGGTTGCAGTCGGTGACGACGACACCATCGAGGTGATCGACACCAAGACCCAGACCGTCGTGGACAGCCTGCCCTCCGGGCCCGACCCGGAATTGTTCGCCCAGGATGCCGCCGGCAAGATCCTTTACGTCGCCAACGAGAACGACAACACTGTGACCGTGATCGATCTCGAGAAGCGCGCACGCCTCGGTGACATCCAGGTCGGCGTCGAGCCCGAGGGGATGACCATCAGCCCCGACGGCAAGACGCTGATCAATACCTCCGAGACGACCAACATGGCGCATTTCATCGACACCGCCACGCGCCAGATCGTCGCCAACGTGCTGGTCGATGCGCGACCGCGTTTTGCGGAGTACAAGCATGACAGCTCCGAAGTCTGGGTGTCCTCGGAGATCGGGGGAACCGTCTCGATCATAGATCCCAAAAAGCACGAGGTGATCGGCAAGGTCACGTTCGAGATTCCGGGCCTGCGGAAAGAGGCGATCCAGCCGGTCGGCATCGGCATGACCAAGGACGACAAGACCGCCTTCATCGCACTCGGCCCCGCCAATCGCATCGCGGTGGTCGACGTCGCCACGCGCAAGGTGACGAAATATCTGCTGGTCGGTCAGCGCGTCTGGCACGTGGCGTTCACGCCCGACGAAAATTACCTGCTCACCACCAATGGGGTCTCCAACGACGTCTCGGTCATCGACGTCGCCGCGCAAAAGGTAATCAAGACCATTCAGGTCGGCGAACTGCCCTGGGGCGTCGCGATCGCGCCATGACCAGCCCCGCTCCGGTTCCCG
>JAEYTQ010000587.1 GCA_023433965.1 Pseudomonadota bacterium
GGTCCATGCCGCGCGTGCCGCGACGGAACAGCGGCGTGCCGATCTCTGCTTCGAGCTTGCGAATCTGCACCGAGAGCGGCGGCTGTGCCATCCGCAGCCGCTCGGCGGCCTTGCCTATGCTGCGCGCCTCGGCGACGGCGACGAAATAGCGGAGCCGGCGGAGATCCATTGGCATACCGTGAACATATGAGTTGGCGATAAAAATCGTATTGGACGGCGAGTTAACAAAACTGTCATTCTCGCTGTCAATGTCCTCGGGCCAGTGGCGGCCCGCTTCGGAGCGCGATGTGGTGATGAACGGTGATCCCTGTCTGTTGTCTGCAACCGAGCTACGCGGTCTCATCGCTGGAAAGCAGATCTCGCCGGTCGAACTCACCCGCGCCGTGCTCGCCCGCGCCGAGGCGCTTCAGCCCGAACTGAATTGCTTCATCACCCTGTGCGGTGACGAGGCGGTCGCAGCAGCTTGCGAAGCGGAACGCAAGGTGATGGCGGGCGAGCCCCTCGGCCTGCTGCACGGCATCCCGGTCACCGTCAAGGACATCGTCAACACCAAGGGCGTGAAGACCACCTTCGGCGCCGTTCCCTACAAGGACAATGTGCCGACCGAGGATGCCGTCGCTGTTGCGCGGCTGCGCGGCGAGGGGGCGATCCTGATCGGCAAGACGACGACGCCCGAATTCGGCAGCAAGTGCCTCACCGATTCACCTTTGTTCGGACGTACCCGCAATGCATGGGACGCCTGCCGCTCCTCCGGCGGCTCGAGCGGCGGTGCGGCGGTGGCCGTTGCGAGCGGCATCGCGCCGCTTGCGATCGCGACCGACGGCGGCGGCTCGACCCGGATTCCGGCGGCCTGCAACGGCGTCGTCGGCCTGAAGCAGAGCAACGGCGTCATCCCGCACAGCCAGGCGCTGGACGCGTTCGGAAATCAGACCTACGTGACGCCGACCACCCGCACCGTCGCCGACACCGCGCTGATGATGCAGGCAATGGCAGGTGAGGATTCTTGCGATCCCTGGTCGATCGGCGTGCCCGTGCCCGACTTCGTCGGCACGGCGGCCCTGCGCGGCGATCTGCGCGGGCGGAGGATCCTGTACTGCCTGACGCCGCCCGGCCGTCCCGTGTCCGCCGAGGTCGCCGCCAGCTTCAAGTCGGGCCTCGACCGGTTGGCGGGATTGGGGGCCGAGCTCGAGGAATTCTCCGGCGATGGCTTCGACATCGAGCCGATCTGGCGCGCCATCAACCACACGGTCTGGCGCACGCGGTTTGCGAAGCTCGCGGCCGACCACAGGGACGAACTGAGCGAGGCGTTCCTCAAGCAGCTTGCGCTTGCGACCGAAGTCAGCGGCGTCGACTATCAGGAGGCGATGTTCGCGCGAACCATGCTGTTCCGCCGGGTGCAAGCGCTGCTTGCGCGCGGGCACTTTCTGGCGATGCCGACCCTCACACGCACCGCGCTGCCGATCAGCCAGGACCTGTTCGGCAGCATCGAGATCGATGGCCGCGATTTCGACAGCGTCCGGCCGCACTGGTTCCCCTGGACCATGCCGTTCAACATGACCGGCCATCCCGCCATCAGTCTTCCCTGCGGCTTTGCCCGGGACGGCCTGCCGATCGGGCTTCAACTCGTCGGCCGCTTCCGTGACGATGCGGAGTTGCTGCGCGCCAGTGCACTGTTCGAGGCTTCGAGCGATCTTCTGTCCCGCTGGCCGGGCTGAGGAGGTGAGCATGCAGCAAAGAGCTTGCCTCCGGCGCCCAGACATGTTGATCGTGCCGCAAGTGAGCTTCGAGCCCGATCGCGCATGAGCGTCTTTGTCCTCCGACGTCTGGTGACCTTGCTGGCGACGCTGGTCGGTGCGTCGCTGATCATCTTCCTCGTTCTCGACGCGCTTCCCGGCAATGCCGCGCAAATGTTGATGGGTGCCGATGCCTCTCCGGACGCGGTCCGTGCACTCACCGCCAAACTCGGGCTCGACCAGCCACTGGCCGTCCGCTACCTGCAATGGATCAGGGGCCTCGTCGTCGGCGACCTCGGCAACTCCTATGTCTACGGCACGCCGGTCGCGAGCCTGATCGCGGAACGGTTGGTGCTGACGATTCCGCTCGCGATCATGGCGATGACCATCACGGTGACGCTGGCGTTGTCGGCCGGCATCTACACGGCTGCCAACCACAACAAGCTCGGCGACGTCGGCGTGATGGCGCTGACGCAAATCGGCATCGCGCTGCCGAACTTCTGGTTCGCGATCCTCCTGGTGCTGTTGTTCTCCGTGCGGTTGCAATGGCTCTCGGCGGGCGGTTTTTCCGGCTGGGAGGACGGCCTCTGGCAGGGTGTCAAGTCGCTGCTGCTGCCGGCGATCTCGCTGGCCGTGGTGCAGGCTGCGATTCTTGCGCGCGTCACGCGCTCGGCCGTGCTGGAAGTGCTGCGCGAGGATTTCGTCCGCACCGCACGCGCGAAGGGCCTTGGCAAGCGCGAGGTGTTGTGGCGCCACGTGCTGCGCAACGCCATGATCCCGGTGATGACGGTGATGGGACTGCAATTCGCCAATCTGCTCGCCGGCACCATCGTGATCGAGAACGTGTTCTACCTGCCGGGCCTCGGCCGATTGATCTTCCAGTCGATCGCCAATCGCGACCTGATCGTGGTGCGGAACTGCGTGATGCTGCTCGCGGCGATGGTCGTCGTCGTCAACTTCGTGGTCGATGTGCTCTATGCCTTCATCGATCCCCGCATCAAGGTCCACGACCTGTGAGCGCGCCGATGACCATCGACACGCCGCTCGCGACGCGCCCGCTGTCGCCCCGCACATTCTGGCGGCGCGCGCTGCGTCATCGCAGCTTCGTGCTCGGCGCTGCGCTGAGCCTGCTGGTGCTCGCCTCCGCGCTATTGTCGCTGGTGTGGACGCCATGGCCCCCCACCGAGATCGACATCGCCGCGAAACTCCGGCCGCCCTCGGCTGCGCATTGGCTCGGCACCGATTCCTTCGGCCGTGACATCGTCTCGCTGCTGCTTGCGGGGGCCCGATCCACCATCATGGTGGGGGTCATCGCCGTTGGCATCGGTCTCACCTTCGGTGTAACGCTGGGCCTGATCGCTTCGGCCCGCCGCGGTTGGACCGAAGAGATCATCATGCGCTTTGCCGATTTCAGCTTCGCCTTTCCGGCCGTGCTCTCCGCGATCATGCTTGCCGCCGTGGTCGGCCCGGGCATGGTGACCTCGATCGTCGCGATCGGCATATTCCAGATCCCGACCTTGACCCGGCTGACGCGCGGTTCTGCCAACGCGATCTGGGCGCGCGAGTTCGTGCTGGCCGCGCGCGCCGCGGGGAAGGGGAAGTTTCGCATCACGATCGAGCACGTCCTGCCCAACATCCTGTCGATCCTGATCGTGCAGGTGACGATCCAGTTCGCGCTGGCCATTCTCGCCGAAGCTGCGCTGTCCTATCTCGGTCTCGGGACCCAGCCGCCGCAGCCGTCGTGGGGCCGCATGCTGAACGATGCGCAGACGCTGCTGTTCCAGTCGCCCATGCTCGCGGTCTATCCGGGCGTGGCGATCGCCATCGCCGTGCTCGGCCTCAATCTTCTCGGTGACGGGCTGCGCGACCTGCTCGATCCCAGGCTGGCGCGGGAGCGATGACGATGCGCGAACGCTCCAGCACGCCGCTGATCGAGGTCGAGGATCTCGGCGTGTGCCTCAACACGAGCCGCGGGCCGGCGCAAGCCGTGCGCGGCGTCAGCTTTGCGCTGAAGCGCGGCGAGACGCTCGGGCTGGTCGGCGAATCCGGCTGCGGCAAGTCGGTCACGGCGCTGTCGCTGATGGGGCTGCTGCCGGACAGCGCAGGCGTCACCGGCAGCATCAAGCTGGACGGCAACGAGCTTGTCGGGCTTTCCGATGCCGATTATTGCGGGCTGCGCGGCAACCGCATCAGCATGATCTTCCAGGAGCCGATGACCGCGCTCAACCCGATGCACACGATCGGTCATCAGGTCGCCGAGCCGCTACGGCGCCACAAGAGATATTCGGCCCCGCAAGCGCGGCGTGAGGCGATCGCCTTGCTTGATCGCGTTGGACTGCCCGATGCGGTCAGGCGCGTCGACGCCTATCCGCACCAGTTCTCCGGCGGCCAGC
>JAEYTQ010000638.1 GCA_023433965.1 Pseudomonadota bacterium
GTATTCGCTGTCGGGCGCGCCGCGATCTGCGTTCGAGAGCTTTCCGATGCCGCGAAACACGGCCGTGTTCGAGCCGACGTTCAAGGGCAGGGGCGTGGTGCGGTCGGGCGACATTCTGCAGGACCCGCGCTATGGCAAGAACGCGCCGCATAAGGGCATGCCCGAGGGCCATCTTCCGGTCCGGTCATACCTTGCGGTCCCCGTCGTCTCGCGGACCGGCGAAGTGCTCGGCGGGCTTTTTTTCGGTCATGCGGAGGCAGGTCAATTCCACCAAGAACACGAGGCGGCGTTGCTCGGCATCGCCGGTCATGCCGCGACGGCCATCGACAACGCCCGGCTGTTGACCAGGCTCGAGGCGCTCAATGCCGGGCTGGAGCAACGTGTCGCCGACGAGATCGCCGAACGCATGAAGGCCGAGGAGCAATTGCGGCAAGCCCAGAAGATGGAAGCGGTCGGGCAATTGACCGGCGGCATCGCCCACGACTTTAACAACATGCTGGCCGTCATCCTCGGCAGCTTGCATCTCGCCAAACGGCGGCTCGGCAAGGGAGAGCTCAACATCGAACGCTTCCTCGAGAGCGCCATGGATGGTGCAAACCGCGCGGCCACCTTGACGCAAAGGCTGCTGGCGTTCTCGCGGCAACAGCCGCTTGCGCCTGAGGTCCTTGACATCAACAAGATGGTCGGCGGGATGAGCGAGCTGCTGGAGCGGTCGCTCGGCGAGCTCGTCCGCCTCGAGACCGTGCTGATGGCCGGCCTTTGGCGCGTCAAAGCGGATCCGGCTCAGCTCGAAAGCGCCCTGATCAATCTTGCCGTCAATGCACGCGATGCGATGCCGAAGGGCGGCAGGCTGACGATCGAAACCGCCAATGCCTCGATCGACCGAAAGTATGCCCGGGAATACGCCCTGCAGCCGGGGCAGTACGTTCTCATCGCGGTCACGGACAACGGCACGGGCATCGCGGCCGATTTGCTGGGAAAAGTCTTTGATCCGTTCTTCACGACCAAGGTCGTGGGCAAGGGGACCGGCCTCGGCCTCAGCCAAGTCTACGGCTTCGTGCGGCAGTCGGGCGGCCATGTCAAAATCTATTCGGAGGTCGACGTCGGGACGACCGTGAAGATCTATCTTCCTCGCTTCGCCGGCGAGGAGCCGGTGTCTTCTCCGTCGGAAAGCGCGCCATATGCGGGGGCAAGCCTTCAGAGCGAGACCATCCTCGTCGTGGAGGACGACGAGCGGGTCCGCAGCATTTCATCCGAAAGTCTGCGCGAGCTCGGCTATACCGTTGTCGAGGCCGCGAGCGCCAAGGAGGCGATCAGGAAGATCGAAAGCGGCTTCGTCCCGGATCTGCTGTTCACCGACGTCGTCATGCCCGACATGACCGGTGCCGAACTCGCGGCCGAACTGTCGAGACGACACCCGGATCTGAAGGTGCTGTTCACCACCGGCTATACGCGAAACGCCATCGTCCACAATGGCGTGCTCGATGCCGGCAAGCACCTGCTGTCCAAGCCCTTTGCGATCGAGGACCTAGCCGCCAAGGTCCGCAATCTGCTCGACGAGGGGTGACCACGTCTCGATGCGGCTCGATGTGGCTGCCGCCTGGAGGCGACTTTCCCATGGGGTGTGCGTTCGGATCTCAACGCGGCACGTAGTAGCCTGGCGCATAGCCGGGCGTCACCGCGCGCGGGCGATTTTGGTACGCGTAGGGGTCGTCGCTCTGGCCGACGAAGAACGGATTGGCGATGCAGGTCAGCGCGCGACCGGAAGCGCTCGCCTGACACTGCGCGTAGGTGTCGAACCTGCAATTGCTCAGTCCCGGCCATTCGTCACCGGTGAGGCAGAAGGGATGATTCTTGCCGAAGGCGCGCGCGGGCGTGCTCGCACTTGATGCGAATGCGAATGTGATGAATGCGAGCGAAAATATGGCGACAATGGGGTGTGTAACTCGGGCGCGCATTTCAATTCTCCAATCACGCGAATGTGCGCGCTACGTCATCGCGCACGCATGCAGTTTATGTCCTGTAGTCGACATTGGAACTCAGGAAAATACTTGTTTCAAAGGGTTTCCGAGCAGCCGCCGACTAACATTCGTTAATGAGCGAGATCCTTTCGAACGGACTGTGGCGTCGTGGTTACAGCAATTCCGTCGATCGCTGTTATGACGACGCCACGGCCGGGGGGCCCACTGAAGAAACTGGAACGGGAATCAAATGAAGAAGAATTTGTTGCTTGCAGCTGTCAGCCTCGTCGCGCTCAGCGCGGCTGCGCCGGCGCTTGCGGCTGATCTCGCGGCACGGCCCTACACCAAAGCACCGCCCGCGGCGATCGCTGCGGTGTACGACTGGAGTGGCTTCTACATCGGTATCAACGGCGGCGGCGGTTCGGCCGACACGTCCTGGAACCTGGTCGGCTTCGGTCCGGAAGGCTCGCACAACTCGACCGGCGGCACGGTCGGTGGTCAGATCGGCTACCGCATGCAGACCGGCCAGTTCGTGTTCGGCCTCGAAGGCCAGGGCAACTGGGCTGACTTCTCCGGTGACAACATCAGCGGCATCACCGGCCTTCGGAACCGTACGCGAGTCGACGCCTTCGGTCTGATCACCGGTCAGGTTGGCTACGCCTGGAACAACGTCCTGCTTTACGCGAAGGGCGGTGCGGCCGTCGTCAGCAACAAGTACGACGTCTACAGCGTGGCCACGGGTGCGAATCTCGATCGCGCCGACGAAACCCGTTGGGGTGCCACGGTCGGTGCGGGCCTGGAGTTTGGCTTTGCGCCGAACTGGACGGTCGGCGTCGAGTACAACCACATCTTCCTCGGCGACCACAACGTCACCTTCGCCAGTGGCGCTGTCGAGCGCATCGGGCAGGACATCGACATGGGCCTCGTCCGCCTGAACTACAAGTTCGGCGGCCCGATGATCGGCCGTTACTGAGACACGCCGCTTCCCTCGGAAGCGATCGTCGAAAAGCCCCGGCCTTGCGCCGGGGCTTTTTGCTGTCCGAACTCAGCAAGTTAACCATTGCCTCGCGAGTTCGTCGAGCTGACTTGACTCCCTAGAACAAAATGAGAACAATGTTCTTCATACGTTCCAGCAAGGGAGCAGGCCATGTTCAGGGTTTTCGTGGAAGAAGCCGCCGCACTGGCGTCGATCACGCTGTTCGTCGGGATGATCGCAATCTGGGCGCAGGTGATTCCGCAGCTCTGAACCGCGAGTCGGGCACCTGGCGTCCGCTGGCCGCTGCGGCGGGTCCTCCGTGGCCCTGGGGAAAAGCGGGACGACGCGGCGAAGCGGTCGCTCCGGCGTGGACTCTGGAGCAGTGACGCCCCACCATTGTGAGGCGAGTCGGCCGGTCGGGAGGTGGATGCTCTCAGGATCGCCTGGCGTTGGCGACCGCTCCATTCCACCTGCAAGAGGCCGTCACGCGACCATGCCGAGCGCCGGATTTGTTCACCTTCACGTTCACTCGGCCTATTCGCTGCTCAAGGGGTCGATCAAGATCGCCAAGCTCGCTGAGCTTGCGAAGAAGGATCACCAGCCGGCGCTGGCACTGACCGACACCGACAACCTGTTCGGCGCGCTGGAGTTCTCCGACAAAATGGCGGGCTCCGGCATCCAGCCGATCGTCGGTTGCGAGCTGGCGATCGACTTCGGCGATCAGGATCCCAATGCGCGCAACGCGATGGGACCCTCGCGCGTGGTGCTGCTCGCCGCGCAGGAGCGCGGTTATCGCAGCCTCATGCGGCTCAACTCCCGCGCGTTCCTGGAATCGCCAGACAGCCATGCGCCGTTCATCAAGTTCGATTGGCTCGAGGGCGAGACCGAGGGGCTGATCGCGCTGACGGGCGGACCGGACGGGCCGATTTCGCTGGCGCTCGCGGGCGGCATGACGGAGCTTGCCGGAGCGCGCTGCGAACGTCTGGCCGGCCTGTTCGGCGACCGCCTCTATGTCGAATTGCAGCGCCACAACACCGAGAAGGAGCGGCGCATCGAGAGCGGCCTGATCGACATCGCCTATGCCAAGGGGTTGCCGCTGGTTGCGACCAACGAGCCGTATTTCGCCTCGACCGACGACTACGAAGCGCACGATGCGCTGCTCTGCATCGCCGGCGGCCGGCTGATCGCCGAGACCGGCCGCGTTCAACTGACGCCGGATCATCGATTCAAGACGCGCGCCGAGATGGCGGTGCTGTTCGCCGACATCCCGGAGGCGCTGGCCTCGACCGTGGAGATCGCCGAGCGCTGCTCGTTCCGCCCGATGACGCGCAAGCCGATCCTGCCGTTCTTCACCGTCGGCGCGGCGCAGAGTTCGGACGCTGCTTCGGTCGAGGCCGCCGAACTGAAGCGTCAGGCGGAGGAGGGGCTCGCCAACCGTCTGCGCGTCCACGGCCTGTCGCAGGGTACGACCGACGAGGATTACAACAAGCGCCTGGCGTTCGAGCTCGACGTCATCACCCGCATGAAATATGCGGGCTACTTCCTGATCGTGTCCGACTTCATCAAATGGGCGAAGAGCCAGGGCATTCCGGTCGGTCCGGGCCGCGGCTCCGGCGCCGGCTCGCTGGTCGCCTGGGCGCTGACCATCACCGACCTCGACCCCATCAAGTTCGGCCTGCTGTTCGAGCGCTTCCTCAATCCCGAACGCGTCTCGATGCCGGACTTCGACATCGACTTCTGCCAGGACCGCCGCGGCGAGGTGATCAGTTACGTGCAGCAGCGCTACGGCCGGGACCAGGTCGCGCAGATCATCACCTTCGGGACGCTTCAGGCGCGCGGTGTGCTGCGCGACGTCGGCCGTGTGTTGCAGATGCCTTACGGACAGGTCGACAAGCTGACCAAGCTGGTGCCGCAGAATCCGGCGGCGCCGGTGACGCTGGCCGCCGCGATCGAGAGCGAGCCCAAGCTCCAGGCGTTCCGCGACGAAGACCCGGTGGTGGCGCGCGCCTTCGACATCGCCCAGCGCCTCGAAGGCCTGACGCGCCACGCCTCGACCCACGCCGCCGGCATCGTGATCGGCGATCGTCCCCTGAGCGAGCTCGTGCCGCTCTACCGCGATCCCAAATCCGACATGCCGGTGACCCAGTTCAATATGAAATGGGTCGAGCCCGCGGGGCTCGTGAAGTTCGACTTCCTCGGCCTGAAGACGCTGACCGTGCTCGACGTCGCGGTGAAATTGCTGAAGCCGCGCGGCATCGATGTCGATCTTGCGACGCTACCGATCGACGATGCCGAGAGCTATGCGATGCTCGCACGCGGCGACGTGGTCGGCGTGTTCCAGGTTGAAAGCCAGGGCATGCGGCGCGCGCTCATCGACATGCGTCCCGACCGTTTCGAGGACATCATCGCGCTGGTCGCGCTCTATCGTCCGGGCCCGATGGCGAACATCCCGACCTATTGCGCGCGCAAGCACGGCGACGAGGAGCCGGAATACCTGCATCCGGTGCTGGAGCCGATCCTGAAGGAGACCTTCGGCGTCATCATCTACCAGGAACAGGTGATGCAGATCGCGCAGGTGATGTCGGGCTATTCACTCGGCGACGCCGACCTGCTGCGCCGCGCGATGGGCAAGAAGATCCGCGCCGAGATGGACAAGCAGCGCGACATCTTCGTCGCAGGCGCGGTCAAGAACGGCGTGCCGAAGGGGCAGGCCGAGACCATCTTCGAATTGCTGGCCAAGTTCGCTGACTACGGCTTCAACAAGAGCCACGCGGCGGCCTACGCGCTGGTGTCGTACCACACCGCCTATATGAAGGCGCATTACCCGGTGGAGTTCATCGCCGCGTCGATGACGCTCGATCTCAACAACACCGACAAGCTCTCCGAATTCCGCTCCGAAGCGCAGCGCCTCGGCATCAAGGTCGAGCCGCCCAACATCAACCGGTCAGGGGCGACCTTCGAGGTGGGCGAGAAGACGATCTACTACGCGCTCGCCGCGCTCAAGGGTGTCGGTATCCAGGCGATCGAGCAGATCATCGCGGAGCGCACCAGAGGTGGCCTGTTCACCTCGCTCGCCGATTTCGCCGCGCGGGTCTCGCCGCGCGCGATCAACAAGCGCATCATCGAAAGTCTCGCGGCGGCCGGCGCCTTCGACACGCTGGAGCCGAACCGGGCGCGCGTCTTTGCCGGCGCGGACGCGATCCTCGCCGCGTGCCAGCGGGCGAACGAAGCTGCGACGATCGGCCAGA
>JAEYTQ010000470.1 GCA_023433965.1 Pseudomonadota bacterium
GGGCTGGTGAAAAAAGCGGTCCGCATCGCCTTATAACTAAACCATACCGTATCGTTTTATTTTGGTCAATCGCCTGGTGATCGCCCCTTGGTGATAGAGCGGGTGCTCACGGGATTGTCAGCGGGGACGGCGCCGCGGCGTGACTTTGGAGGCGTCCTGGGCCCGGTCGGCCGGTCCCAGTGCGCCGGCCAGAAACAGCTTGATCGCCGCGCGCATGCGCTTTTCGGCGGGCTTCAGCTCCAGCGCCGTTCCGAACGTCGCCAAGCGGTGGGTGTGACCGACCACGACGTCGAGGAACACCTCGGCCGCGATGGTGGTGTCGTCGACATCGAGCGCGCCTTGCGCCACCAGATGGTCGAAGAAGCGTGCCGTGGTGGCGACGGCCTTGAGCCAGCCTTCCTCCTTGCCGAGCTTGGCAACGTCGGGGAAGTTGATGGCTTGTGACGTCATCATGCGGCTGAAGGCGACGGCATCGGGGCCGCAGGTGAATGTCAGCATCTCGCGCCCGATCTCGACCAGCCGTTGCTCGACCGAGATGTCCGAGGCGCTGGAGAGCTGCATCTCCGCCGCAGCCGAGAGCGGGGCGAGCCAGCGCGCGATCTCGCGCCTCAGCACCGCAGCGAACAGCCCCCGCTTGTCCCCATAACGCGAATAGACCGTGGGCTTGCTCACCCGGGCAGCTTCCGCGACGGCGTCGAGTGACGTCGCCTCGAAGCCGCGATCCAGGAAGAGGCGGGTGGCGACCTCGATCAGCCGCTGGTCGCGCTCGATGGCGGCGGTTTTGGTCGGCCGGCCGCCGCGCGATTTCGGCACGCCGCGCCGTGGCGTTGCCGGTCTCGTTTTGGTCGCAGTCAATCCCATGCCCAATGATTCCTGCGCGGTCGCGATATCAATCATTCGCTCTATATCGCGCAGGAGCGGGAGCGTCATCGCGAATCTGGCCGAATTGGCCGTATCGTCAACGGTTTCCGTAAGGGTGCGTTCCGTCTCGATGGTATTACGGAAGCGTCGAGGTCCAGGCCTGGCCGGAGGCAGCCTTGTCGTATCCGTACTGATACAGCGCCCGCATATAGGCGGTGTCGAATCCTTCCGAGGGCGCCGACGGATAGTCGCGCGCGATATAGGAGAGATGGAAGCCGAGCCGGTTGCGCTTGGCGAAATCGTAGGTCGAGAAGATGATCGAACGCGTCTGCGACTGCGTGATTGCCGACAGGCTGCGTGAGGCAACGTTGATCGTGCCGTTGGAGACGAGCTCGAAGTTGCGTTCGATCTTCTTGTTGACGAGGATGTAGATGTCCATCTTCGCAGTGCCGGGCAGACGGCCGCTCTGGAACAGCAGGGCTTCGGGCAATGTCAGCACCGGGGCCGTCACGCCGCCGTCGACATGCATCTCCTGAAACTTGCGGCCTTGGCCTTCGGCATCGATCATGATGGGCGGAAACACCAGGGGAATGCTGGCGGACGCCGCCATCACGTCGCGAAACAAATGCAGGGCCTCGGGCGTCCCGACGGCGGCGATCTTGCCCATGTCCCAGATCGCGGTGCGCTGGGTGTCGAGGTCGGTCGTCACCACGAGCAGCTTGCGGCCTTTGGCGTGCTCGCGCGCAACCTGCGCCATGATCTCGGGCCCGACATAACGGGCGACGAGTTCGCGCAGCCGCGTATTGCCGAACAGGCCGGATCCGAACAACACGCGCATGATGCTGGGATCGTTCAGGAGGCTCTCTGCGATGCCGCTGGTGTAGACCTCCCTCAAGGTGTCATCATACTGCGAGCCCAGAAACGCAAAAGGCGCGATCAGGCCGCCGGTGCTGACGCCCGAGACGACCGAGAAGGCCGGTCGGGTCCGGGCCGCGGTCCACCCGTTGAGCACGCCCACACCGTAGGCCCCGTCGGCCCCGCCGCCGGAAAGCGCCAGATAGGTCTTGGTCGCCGTGCTGGTGTCCTTCTCGAAGCTGAATTTCGTGACGTGGTCGTCGGCGTAGCGCCTCAGTCCGTCGATATCCAGCACCCGCGAGACGCTGGCTTCCGCGGCCGTGTAGGGCGTGCGGGGCAGGGACGTGCAGGCGCCGAGCGCCAGGCTGCATGCCAGGAGCAGGATGCCGGTCAGGCGGGCGCTTGTCCGCCTGACCCGGCCATGCGCAAGGCCGGACGTTGCGGTCGATCGTGAGGGAAAGGGCATCGATGGCTGGCGATCACGGGTTTACCGCCGACGGCAGATACGCCGCGGCATTCTCGTCCAGCCCCCACGGTAAAACTACACTGTATCGTTTTGTTTAACAAGCCGGGCCTGCATGAGCCCCATACATGGTCCAGCCGAGCCAACGCGGGCTGCCGCATGGTCCGGGCGGGTTGATCGGCCTGCTCCGACACGCAATAAGCACCGGCATGAATGCCGACAATGACCTTCCCAATCACTTTGAATTGCTCGCCACCGATGGGGCCGCGCGGACCGGACGGCTGACCACGCCCCACGGTGTGGTGCGGACGCCGGCCTTCATGCCGGTCGGTACCGCCGGTGCCATGAAGGGTATGCACTGGCGCGAGGTGCGCGATGCCGGTGCCGACATCGTGCTCGGCAACACCTACCACCTGATGCTGCGTCCGAGCGCCGAGCGGATCGCGGGGCTCGGTGGCCTGCAGCGGTTCACCGGCTGGAACGGACCGATGCTGACCGATTCCGGCGGCCTCCAGGTGATGTCGCTGGCCGACTTGCGCAAGGTCAGCGAGCAAGCCGTCACTTTCCGCTCGCATATCGACGGTGCCAAGGTCGAGTTGTCACCGGAGCGTTCGATCGAGGTGCAGCGTTTGCTCGGGTCGGACATCGCCATGCAGATGGATGAATGCGTGCGCCTGCCGGCCGAGCGCGCCGACATCGAGCGCGCGATGCAATTGTCGCTGCGCTGGGCCGAGAGAAGCAAACGCGCTTTCGCGAGCGCGCCCGAGGGCTACATGCTGTTCGGCATCGTTCAGGGCGGCGACGTGCCGCAGCTTCGGCATGCCAGCGCGCAAAGCCTGGTCTCAATCGGCTTCCATGGCTACGCGATCGGCGGCCTTGCCGTCGGCGAGCCGCAGGCGGTGATGCTGGCGATGATTGACGAGACCGTGCCGCTGCTGCCGCGGGAGCGGCCGCGCTATCTGATGGGCGTCGGCACGCCCGACGACATCCTCGAAGCGGTGAAGCGCGGCATCGACATGTTCGACTGCGTGATGCCGACGCGCAACGGCCGGCATGGCGTCGCCTTCACGCGTTTCGGTCAAGTGAATCTGCGCAATGCGCGCCACGCCGACGATCCGCGCCCACTGGATGAGGACAGCTCCTGGCCGTCGACGCGGAGCTGCGCACGCGCCTATCTGCACCACCTCGTCAAGGCGGGCGAGACGCTGGGCGCGATGCTGCTGTCCGAAATCAACGTCGCCTACTACCAATTCCTGATGCAGGGCATCAGAGACGCGATTGCAGGCGGAACGTTCGAGGAGTTCTATCGGCGGACCCGCGAGGACTGGGCGAGGGGCGACATCGCCCCGCGCTAGCTTCACGAGGATCAGTTGCACACGAACCGGGTCTTGACGGCGTGCTTCGTCACAAAACCGTAACCGCAAGTGTCGCAGGTCCAGAGATAGCTGATCACGTGGTCCGAGACGTAGGCGGAAGCTTCGGCGGCGACCATGGAGTCGGCGCAGACGGGACAGGTGGGCAACTCGCTGCAACGCGGATCGCGCTTGGCCGCGACGGTCGGCAACACTTCAGCAACTGCTGACATCGTGGTGACCTCCCTGCTTTGAGACATAAGTCTAACATAAGCAGAAGCAGTTGACGAGGTCGCAACACAAATGCGTTGGTTTTCTGGTATTCGCAGCTCACGTGATTTTGCGATGCAGCGTACTTAACATGTGCCGCATTGTCGCTTGCGTGTCGCCGCAAGCTGTCTGTAACTGCGGCAAGGGCCGCGAAAGAACGTGCAGATCGTCGCCACAGGGAGTTCATCATGGACGCATCGTCCGCCACGGGTGCAGCGCACCAACCCGGCCGCGGCCGGATCTATGAATCGATCGTCGACACCTTCGGCAACACGCCCGTCGTGCGCTTGCGCCGGCTGCCCGGCATGCACGGCGTGAACGCGACCATTTTGGCAAAACTTGAATATTTCAATCCCGCCGCGAGCGTGAAGGACCGCATTGGTGCGGCCATGATCATCGCGATGGAAAAGGCGGGGATCATCAAGCCGGACACCGTGCTGATCGAGCCGACCTCCGGCAACACGGGCATTGCGCTCGCCTTCGTGGCGGCCTCGCGCGGCTACCGGCTCAAGCTGGTAATGCCGGAGTCGATGTCGATCGAGCGACGCAAGATGCTGGCTTTTCTCGGCGCCGAGCTCGTGCTGACGCCGGCGGCGCAAGGCATGAAGGGCGCGATCGCTGCCGCCGAGGAGCTGTTGAAGACGACTCCGAACTCGGTGATGCCGCAGCAGTTCAAGAACCTCGCCAATCCCGAGGTGCATCGCCGCACCACTGCCGAGGAGATCTGGAACGACACCGGCGGCAACATCGACTTCTTCGTCGCCGGGGTCGGCACCGGCGGCACGATCACCGGCGTCGGGCAGGTGCTGAAGCCGCGCAAAGCGGGCTTGCGTGTGGTCGCGGTCGAGCCGGAGGAGAGCCCGGTGCTGTCAGGAGGGCAGCATACGCCGCATAAGATCCAGGGCATCGGTGCCGGCTTCGTTCCTGACATCCTCGACCGTTCCGTCATCGACGAGATCTTGAAGGTCAACTCGGCGACCGCGATCGAGACCTCGCGCGCGCTGGCGCGGCATGAGGGCATTCCGGGCGGTATCTCATCCGGGGCGGCAATCGCGGCCGCGCTCGAGATCGGGAAGCGGCCGGAAGCGGCCGGCAAGACCATCCTGGCGATCGTACCGTCGTTCTCCGAGCGGTATCTTTCCACGGCGTTGTTCGAGGGAATCTAGGCCATGGCGGATCAACCGAGGCGGCCGCGTACGCTGGGCGATGCCAGGACGGAAGCCGAGGCGGCGTTCAAGAAGGTGACGGCGAAGGTCGCCGCCGCGCCGCCCAAGCCGAACGCCGTTCCCGGCATCAAGGAGCAGGTCACGCTGCGCATCGACCAGGACGTGCTGGAGTTCTTCCAGGAGGGCGGTCCCGGCTGGCAGGACCGCATCAACGAGGCGCTGCGGAAGGCGGCGGGGAAGTAGGCGTCCCCGCCATTGCGAGCGCAATGACGGGTGCGGCAGCAGCGTCGCACCAAAGGAAAAGCCCGGCGTGAGCCGGGCTTTTGCGTTGTCGATCTCGCTTTCGGCTCAGCGGCGGAACATGCCGCCCATCATGCCGCCCACGACACCGCCGACGAAGGCAGCGCCGGCGGCATCGCCGGGGTTGCTGCGGTGTTGCGGAGCCGGCCCCGCCGCGCTGCTCGGAGGCGGAGCGCTGGCGCGCCGGGCCGGCTTCTGGCTGGTGTCGCTGGCGGTCGCCGGGGCAGCAATGATCTCCGCGAGCAGGGCCTTGTGCTGGTTCTTGTTGAGATAGCCCGACGCGGGATAGCCGCGGGCGGTCTGCCAGCGCTTGAGCACGGACCGCGTCTCGTCGTTGAAGACGCCAGTCAGCTTGGTGTCGAACCCTAGCGCCGTCAGTCGACGCTGCACGTCGCGGCGCTTGTTCTTGTCGAGGCCGATCTGGTCCTCGGTGACTTGCGTGGCCTCGTCCGTGAAGGTTGCGGGATCGACGCCAGCGTTGAGCGTGCGGGTCGCGGTCGAGGCACCACTCTTGATCGCCGCGAGGCGCGCCAGCGCCAGCGCCTTGAACTGGCCGTTCGGGTAGGCGGAGAGGTAGGCGTTGAGCTCTTCGGGCTTGTTGGACTCCTTGACCGAGCGCCAATATTCGAGCTCGACACCATCGCCGGCTGCCGCCGGCACGATTCCGGCCGCGGTCGGGGCGGCGTTGGCGACCTGGGTCATCGGCGCCTGATTGAGATAGACCGAGCCCGTCAGGTTGGTGTGGCCCCAAGGCAGCTGGCCTTTGCGGGTCTCTTCATTGACCTGGGCGCGCACCGACGTCATCGCCTGCTGGATCTCGACGCCGGGCTTGGTGATGTTGTCGATCAGCGCGCGGGTGAACGGGCTGTTGTTGCCCTCCTGGCCGTCGAGCGCGGTCTGGCCTGGGCCGGTGGCGAACGCGATCAGGGTGCCTTCACCGGACTTCATCTCGGCGAGACCGCTCTGGACGTTGACGCTGCGGGTCGCCGAGTTCGACTTGATCTTGGCGGCGAACGGATTGTCGCGGCAGGCATCGAGGAAGACGAGCTTGACCTTGGCATCGCCCATGGTCTGCTCGAGCGTCAGGTCGATGTTGATGGCGGCCCCCAGCTTGACGTCCATCTCCGACTTGATGTCGGCATCGACCGGCAGAAGGTAGTTGGTCCCGCTGACGGCGATGCCGTGGCCGGCATAATAGAACAGCGCGATGTCGGAGCCCTGCGCCTTGCGGCCGAAATCGAGCAGCTTCTCCGTCATTTGGTCGCGGCTGAGATTGGAGCCTTCGATCACCTCGAAGCCGACATTGCGCAGCGTGGCTGCCATCGCCTTGGCGTCGATCGGCGGGTTCGGCAATTGGGCGACATTCTTGTAGGAGCCATTGCCGACGACGAAGGCGACGCGACGGTCAGCCTTGGCGGCACCGACCGACAGCGCCATGCACATGAGCGAAGCGAGGAGAGTGAGATAGCGCATTCTGAAATCCCCAGAATCGAATTGCAGGCAGCAACAGATCGGCAACGAACCTACACGAACAGCCCGACTTCGCGCCACCAAAACGGCAGTGCGTTGCGATCAACCCGCTGCTGTGTGGCCGAATGTGCACGATAGGAGCGCTTCCCAACGTGATCCAAATCACACGGCCACTCTGTTTTGTCGCGCGAGACGACGCGAGGTTCACTGCGCGCGGGCGGGAACCGGCGAGGCCGGCTTCAAATTGAGGAGATTGCCGAAAAGGATCAGCGCCGCGCCCAGCACCGTCCAGGCGTCGAGCCGCTCCGAATACAGCAACCAGCCGGCCGCCGCGGTTAGCGGAACCCGCAGGAAGTCCATCGGAACCACGATGGTCGCGTCGGCGTAGCGCATCGCGCTGGCGAGGCAATAATGTGAGAATGTGCCGCAGACGGCGATCACGCCGACCCAGGCCCAGACATAGGCCGATGGCCAGGTCCAGACGAACAGCGTCGGAACGAAGCCTGCGGCCGATTGCACCACCAGCATCCAGAACAGGATCGAGAGCGCGCTTTCGGTGCGGGTCAGCGATTTGACGAGCGCCATCGAGATGCCGAAGCCCATCGCCGCGCCCAACGCAATCAGCTGCCCCGGATTGATCTCTCCGGTCGCAGGCCGGACGATGACGATCACCCCGACGAGGCCGAGCACGATGGCGGCGATCTTCCATGGCGTCATCCGCTCGGACAGGAAGCTTGCCGCGAGAATGGCCGTCCAGATCGGCATGGTGAACTCGATCGCCACCACCTGGCCGATCGGGATCAGCGTCAGCGCAAAGAACCAGCCGAGCTGCGCAACATAGTGCACGAGGTTGCGCCCGACATGCTGCGGCAGCCGCCATGTCTTGAGCACCTTGAAGCCACCGGCGCGGTAGATGAACGGCGCGAGCAGCACGAAGCCGAGCAGCGACCTGACTTCCATGATCTGAAAGACGTTCAGCTCGCGTGTGGTCTCGCGCCCGGCCACCGCCATGATCAGCATCAGCGACAGCCAGCCCGCCATCCACAGGGCAGCCATCGTTTTGGACGGTGTCGTGCTCATCGGGGCGGGATGCGGAAGGGTTGAATCCGAAGGGACGGCCGGTATCGGCGACATTGCCGCGGTTTGCAACGGCCAAATCTGCGGATGCAGCGATGCGGCCCGGCGTGTTAAGCCATGATCGAACAACGAGAAGATCGGGAGTTGACGCTCATGCGCATCTTGCAGCCGGCCGAATGGTCGAAACCGCGCGGCTTTTCTCACGGCGTCGTGGTCGAGGGGCCCGGACGCTGGGTGGTGCTGGCCGGCCAGACCGGCGGCGACGAGACCGGGAATTACGCGACGGACATGGCGGCGCAGGTGGCGACCGCGCTAAAGCGGATCGTCAAGCTGCTGGGCGAGGCCGGCGCCGGCCCCGAGCATATCGTCCGCCTGACCTGGTACCTGACCAGCCGCAGTGAGTATGAAGCGGCAGGTTCCGGCATCGGCGCGGCCTGGAAGGAAACGCTCGGACGCAATTTCCCGCCCTCGACGCTGCTTTACATCGGTGGCCTCGTCGATGACCGGGCCAAGGTCGAGATCGAGGTCACGGCGTTCGTGCCCGGCACATGAAAAAGCGACCCGGCGAAACCGCCGGGTCGCTTGTTCTGACTGAGGTGCAGCTTAGCGCGACATCGAGATGTTGGCGCCGCGGAACTGGCTGTCGGCGCGCATCGTGACCGTCTGCCTGTTGCCGCTCGTCTTCAGCGCGATGTTGGCGTTGAAGCCGGCTGCAGAGGCAACCACCTCGAAGGTGCCGCCACCGCCGCGGCCCTGGAGCGAGCCGGAGATGTTGCGGCTGGCCTCGGACCAGCTGCCTGTGACGGCGTGACCCTCCGCCCTGACGTTGGCCGCGAGGTTGAACTTGTAGGCGTCGCTGGCACAGGTCAGCGACATCTCCATGGTCGGGCCGATCGGGGCGTATTTGGCCCGGCAGCGGATTCGCTCGGTCGAACCATCGTCGAGCGTGACGGTGCCGCTGCCGCTCCAGCTTCCCGCCATCGCGCCGAATGGGCCGGACTGGGCGTTGCTTTCGGAGGTGGCTATTCCCGCTGCAAGCAAAACGGCGGCCGCGATCAGCAGCCGCCGGTTCCGGGCACGAGCCTTCATTGGTTCAAAGACGCGATGCTTCCCAGCGCCCGCTGCACGGTATGCCTGCTGATGCTCCATTCCACTTCCCCGATCCGGCGTTGCCGTTGAGTTGACCGTTGGCATATGCACCATTGATCGAAACTTTCACAAGTCCCCCGCTGCCGATGGTGCCGGAAACGTTAGCGCCGGGCGCGGTGATCTTGCCGTCGGCAACCGTCAGCATGGAGCGCGCCGTCGGCTCGCAGGAGCCGGTCTTGGTCACGATGGTGACCTGCCAGTTGCCGTCATACGGGCTCTGGGCAAGGGCCGGGGCAACGAGGGCGCCGGCGGAAAGGGAGGCGGCACAGAACGCCGCAATGCGACCAAAACGCATGAATTCATCCTTGAACTGTCTGATATGCCGAAGCTTATTCGGACCAAATGTGACGGAAATTTGGTGCAATGCCAAAACGAAAATTGTTCCTGTTGGAACAATGGTTTATTTCCGTTTTTGGCTCCATTTTCCCAAGCGGAATCAATGCCCGTTCACGTTAAGAATAAACGGCGGCGACTCGAGGAATGGCTTGGCTTACGAAAGGCTGGGCGCGGAGGTCGCGAACTGTTCGTCCTGGGCTTTGGCGGGCAGCGCCTTGTGGACTTTGGCGTAGTCGATGACGTCGGCGAGCAGCTTGAGCCCGAGCGGCGCCAGCGCGCGCTCCCAAAGCTCCCGTGCGGTCTCGCCCTTCTTGACGAAGCACCAATCCTGAGCCGCGATCGCACCGGCGTCCATGCGGTCGGCGAGATGATAGATCGTGCCGCCGGCGATCGGGTCGCCTTCCTTGATGGTCCATTCCACGGCGGCCTTGCCCCGATGGCGCGGCAGCAGCGAGGGGTGATAGCCGATCCCGCCGAGCTTGGCGGCGGAGAGCGCGTCCTTGCCGATCCGGGCATGGCTGTGCGCGGTGATGATCAGATCGGTGTCGGGAGCGATCTCGGACGCGACGACCAGCTTCGGATCGGCCTGCACCACGACCTCGATGCCGGCCGCCTTGGCTGCCGCGCCGAGGCGGTCGTCGGCGTCGGCCACCACGACCCGGACGACCGAGACGCCGTGCTCCCGGAGCATGTTCAGGGTGGTCACGCCGAAATGGCGGGAGCCGACGAGGGTAATACGCATGGGTGTCCAATCCGTCTCGCAACTGCGTCATCCCCCGATAACACGTTCGGACGCCCTGTCACCACCCGCGCGGCGTTGGCAGGGGTTATCAACAATGCGGCCGCCGCCGGCTGCGCCATTGCCGCGAGGAGCCCGTCGTGCTCCGACCGGGGCACGCTTGTCGTGGCTTGAACGCCGGCGGCCTTTTTTCACGCCACCTGGTCTCGAAATCACCAGACGGTAATACGATCTCAACCAGCTTGGCGTATCGACGAATCCGTCGCGGATTTGTATTGCGTACCGCGACACCGAATCGTCCGCCGGCGTGGGCGCGCCGCCGGGCCTTTCGCCGGGACAGATCTCATGCCAAACGCGATCGAGCAGATCGTCGACGCCTATGTGCGTCTGAAGAACCGCCGCGGCCTCGATCAGCTGATGATGCACAGGCAGCGCCTCGCGGTCGATCTGAAGAGCAGGTCCGGCTATGATTTCAGCATGCCGATCGGCCAGATCGAGGAGGAGATCGCGATCATCGAGGCGGGGCTCCGCCGGCTCGAGGCGGAGAATTCCACGATCTAGAGATCTGTGGCGTGTGTCGGCTGACCGCGGTGCCGGCGCGTTTGCCGCTCAGTCGCGCCGACCGCCGTCGATCACCGTGAACAGCGGCCGGGCCGGCGTGGGCTCGACCAACAGTTCCTCCACCAGCGCCGTTGCCGCATCGACATATTTTCGGGTCGGCTTGTCGAGTGGGCGCTTGGCTTCGTCGTCGAGCGCTACCTTTGCAGCCTCGACCAGCTTGCGCATGCGTGCGGCATGGTCGTCGCCGGCGGTCAGCGTCGCGCGCGCCAGCGAGCGCAGCACGAACAGCTCGCCCTCGAGGCGGAGCAGGCGGTCGTTGAGCCTGGTGAGGACGGCGTTGAGGTCGGCCATGATTGCTGTTTGGCAGGAACGGGG
>JAEYTQ010000670.1 GCA_023433965.1 Pseudomonadota bacterium
CATTTTGCGTCTCCCGGAATTACTGTCCTTTGCGGATCTTCGTCGTTCAGCGCTTGATATAGACAGGCTTTCGCTTCTCAAGGAAGGCCCTGATGCCTTCCGAAAATTCCTCGGAGCGGCTGCACAGGACCTGGTTGCGATCCTCCATCGCAATCGCCGCTTCCAGCGATCCGGCATCGACGCTCATGCTGAGACATTCCTTGGAGAGGCGCAGGCCCACCGGCGAAGCCGTCATCATCGCCTCGATGTAAGGTTCGGCCGCGTCGTCGAGCTTGTCTTCGTCGACGACCTCGGAAACCAGCCCGACGCTGAGCGCGCGTTCCGCGCCGATGAATCGGCCCGTGAGGATCAGCTCGGATGCGATCGACACGCCGATCAGGCGCGGCAGGAAGTAGCTGGTGCCGATGTCGCAGCCGCCGAGGCCGAGCTTGATGAAGGCGCAGTTCATCCGCGCCGATTTCGTCGCGATGCGGATGTCGGACGCCAGCGCCAGCGCAAAGCCGCCGCCGGCCGCCGCGCCCTGCACCAGGGCCAGGATCGGCTGCGGACAGCGCCGCATCAGCATCACGATGTCGGCGATGCGCCGCTGCGAGTCCAGCGACTCCGTGACGCCTGGCGGCTCCTGCTGCCCGGCCCGGCGCACCATTGCGGCCTTGAGATCGAGGCCCGCGCAAAAGTTCTTGCCGGCGCCTTTCAGGACCACGACGCGGGTATCGCGGTTGCGCTGCAGGCCCTGGAAATAGTCGTTGAGCGCATCGACCAGCGCAGGATCGAGCGCGTTGAGGTGCTCGGGCCGATTGAGCGTCACCCGGTCGACGCCGTCGTCATGCTCGATCAGCAGCGGTTGGGACATGGGAGCCTCGTGCATGGCGCTGGTCACGGTGCGGGTTGCTGTGCCCTCTCCCCTTGTGGGAGAGGGCATGCACATCGTTAGCCACGAACTGGCTTGGGTGAGGGGTCTGTCTCCACAGTTGAGATCGCGGAGAGATACCCCTCATCCGGCGCTTCGCGCCACCTTCTCCCACAAGGGGAGAAGGAAGAAAGTACCTACCTTGGCGCCATGCGGATGGCGCCGTCGAGGCGGATGGTCTCGCCGTTCAGCATCGGGTTCTCGACGATGTGCACCGCGAGCATGCCGTATTCATTGGCATCGCCGAGACGCGACGGATGCGGCACCTGGGCGCCCAGGCTCTTGCGCGCCTCTTCGTTCAGGCCCATCAGCAGCGGCGTGAAGAACAGGCCGGGCGCGATGGTGTTGACGCGGATCTTCTGGCTGGCGAGATCGCGCGCGGCTGGCAGGGTGAGTCCGACGACGCCGCCCTTCGAGGCTGAATAGGCGATCTGGCCGATCTGGCCTTCATAGGCGGCAACCGACGCGGTGTTGATGATGACACCGCGCTCTTCGCCGATGGGCTCCGCAGTGACCAGACGCTCGGCGAATAGACGCAGGCAGTTGAACGTGCCGATCAGGTTGACGTTGATGATGCGCGCGAACTTTTCCAGCGGGTAGACGCCGTCACGGCCGACGATGCGCTGCGAGCCGCCGATGCCGGCGCAGTTCATCAGCACGCGCGCGACGCCGTGCGCGGCTTCGGCCTTGGCGATCGCCGCCTTGATCTGCTCTTCATTGGTCACGTCGGCATGCAGCGCGACGCCCTTCACTTCCGCCGCGACCTTCTCGGCGTTTTCCTTGCTCTGGTCGATCACCCCGATCTTGGCGCCCTTGGCCGCCATGGCGCGGGCGGTCGCGGCACCAAGGCCCGAACCACCGCCGGTGATGAGAACGGCTACGTCTTTCAACTGCATCGCTTTTACCTCTACCTTTTCCTTGGACGTTTTTTCTCTAGACTTGTGAACCATTGGCCGGACTATCCGGCAGCGACAGGTTCCCCGGCTTGCGCGAGGATGCCGCCGCAGATCAGCGTTTCCATGTGCTTAATGTACTGCCGGCAGACGTCGTCGGTGACCGGGCCGACGCCGGTCGCGCGCGACATCGCGTGCCGGCCGAAGAACAGGTGATCGCAGGCGCCGATCAGGCTCGTGTAGAACAGCACCGGATCGGTGCGGCGGAACTCGCCACGGCTGACTCCCTCGGCGAGCAGGCGGCGATGGAAATCCAGCAGCGGCGCGACGAAGAATTTCGAGACTTCGTCGGCGGAGCTCGCGCTGGTCTCGTGCAGGAGATAATGGATCAGCCGGTTCATGTAGGGAAACCGGTGATAGGCGCGGATAATGCCGGCGATGTGCAGCTTCAGCTTCGCCGTCGACGTGATCGGTTGCGCCAGGAGAAACTCGAGATTTGACATCTCGGTCGCGGCATCGCGCGCCAGCAGCGCCAGCAAGAGGCCGTCCTTGTTGCCGAAATGATATTTGACCAACGCGGCATTGGCGCCCGACTTCTGCGCAATGTCGGACAGCGAGATCTCGATCGAGGAGCGCTCGATCATCAGCTCGCTCGCGGCCACCAGCAATTTCTCTGCCGTGGAATTCTTCCCGCCGGGGAGCCTGTTCGGTACGCTGGTTGCCACGGAAGATCCCTGTTCGCCGCTCGGAGCGCGGCGCAGATAAGCCGAAGCAGCGCCTCATCACAAGAGTTAATTGATCGATTGACTAAACGATGGTCCGCCCCTTAAATCCGCCCCCGACAACCCAATTCAGAACAATCATGGGAGAGACCGACATGGCCGAGGCTTATATCGTCGCCGCTGCGCGTACTGCGGGCGGGCGCAAGGGGGGCCGCCTCGCCGGCTGGCATCCGGCCGATCTCGCCGCGAAGGTGCTGGACGAGCTGGTCGATCGCACCAAGGTCGATCCCGCGATGGTCGAGGACGTGATCATGGGCTGCGTCATGCAGGT
>JAEYTQ010000727.1 GCA_023433965.1 Pseudomonadota bacterium
GCAGTTTCTCGAAGGCCGCCACGTCTATCGCTTCCTGCAGTCGTTCAAGACCTTTGCGGCGAGCTCCAGCTTCAACACCACGCAGGTCTTCCGGCAGCGCTACAAGTTCGAGGACATCCTGGCGGCATTCCTGCGCACGCTGGCGCGCCATGGCGGCGAGAAGTTCGGCTTCGACGCCACGAACATCACCGTCGGCCGCCCGGTGCGCTTCGCCGGCGGCAATCCCGACGAGGTGCTGGCGATGCAGCGCTACCGGGCCGCGTTCGAGCGCCTGGGGGCCGGCCACGCCCGATACGTCTACGAGCCCGTCGGCGCGGCATTCTCCTTTGCGCGCAAACTGGAGCGCGATGCCACCGTGCTGGTCGCCGATTTCGGCGGCGGCACCAGCGATTTTTCTGTGATGCGTTTCTCGCGTGCGGGCGGCATCCTTCGCGCCGAGCCGCTCGGTCATGCCGGTATCGGCATTGCCGGCGACACCTTCGACTACCGCATCGTCGATCACATCGTCTCGCCGCGGCTCGGCAAGGGCTCCAGCTTCCGTTCCTTCGACAAGGTGCTGCCGGTCCCGACCGGCCACTACACCAACCTCGCGCGCTGGCATCAGCTCGCGATGATGAAGAGCAACGGCGATCTGCGCGAGCTCCGCGAGCTCGCGCGCACCGCGCTGAAGCCCGAGCTGCTCGAGGATTTCATCACCATCGTCGATCTCGATCTCGGCTTTTCGCTCTACCGCGCGGTATCGGACGCCAAGGTCGCCCTGTCGGCGAAGGACGAGGTGGATTTCCGCTTCAGGGGCGGCGGAGTCGATATCGGCGCGGCCATCACGCGGAAGAAATTCGAATCCTGGATCGCCGACGACATCGCCCGGCTGGGCGCCACCGTCGACAAGGTGCTCGCGGAGGCCGGCATCGCTGCGCGCGACATCGAGAAGGTGTTCCTGACCGGCGGCACCTCCTTCGTCCCGGCGGTGCGAAATCTGTTCGCCAACCGGTTCGGCAACGAGCGGCTGATGTCGGGCGACCAGTTCGAGTCGATCGCCTATGGCCTGGCGCTGATCGGGCACAGCCAGGATCCGGACCGCTGGACGGCAAGCGGCGGGCTCGCCGCGAACGCGTAGCCGGGGGCGAGCAGCGGCGCCAGCGGCGACGCTGCTCGGTTGCTATTTCTGCTGAATTCGATTCAAATAGTCGATCACCGCGAGAATGCGGGTCCGCACCACGACCTCCGGGTTCTGCTGCGGGCCGGCCTTCTGCCAATACTAGGAATCGACGGCGTGGGGCAGGTTGACGATCGGGTTGAACCGTTCGCCCCAGATCGGCATCTCACGGGTGCCGTGCGCCGGGACCGATTTCGACCCGTAAATGGTTTCGTAGACGGCGTTGGTGGGAAACACCCCGTTGTTGGTCTTGGTCAACATGGTCAGGTCTGAAGGCGCCGTCTTGAGCTGGCCGCTGACCGGTCCTTTGCCCTTTCCGTCGGCGCCGTGACAACTCGCGCAGGACGACTGAAACTCCGCCTTGCCGATGTCGACCTCTTCGGCCTGAGCGGAGGCGGCGAAACCGGCGGCAAGACCGACGCCAAGACCGGCAATGATCAAGCATTCGACAGCAGATCTCATCATCTCGCCTCCAACGTCGGCAGGGAAGACTCGTGCTCCTAGCCGCTTCGCCCTCCCGACAATTTGATGCATATCAAGACCACCCACCAGTGCCGTCGCGTGGGCAAATGCGCGCAGGGCCGGCCATCTTGGCAGGTGCCGGGTGGGCAAAGGCGCGCTCTTCGCGCGCCGTGCCCACGCGTCTGTCGCCGTATCGGAAAGAGCGTGGGCACAGCGCTTTGCGCCTTTGCCCCATCCGACGATACCGATGTCGTTGCTACTGGTTGATCTCCGGCTCGACGAGCTTTGCCAGATTGCGCAGTGATTCCTGCCAGCCGAGATAGCAGGCCTCCGGCGGAATGACGTCGGGGATGCCTGATTGCGTGATGTCGATCTCGGTGCCGACCGAGACCTTCTTCAGGCTGACTGTCACCTCGATCAGCCCGGGCAGGTTGGGATCGTCGAATTTGTCGGTGTAGCGGATGCGTTCGCCCGGCACGAGTTCGACGAAGTCGCCGCCGAACGAATGGCTGTTGCCCGTGGTGAAATTCCGGAACGACATCTTGAACGTGCCGCCGACCTTGGGCTGGAAATGGTGGATCGTGCAGGTGAAGCCGTTCGGCGGAAGCCATTTCGCCATTGCATCGGGCTCGAGGAAGGCGCGATAGACCTTCTTCGGGCTGGTGGCGAGAACGCGGTGCAGGCGGACGGTGTTGGGCATGGTTGTTATCCCTCAGTGATCGATGGGCCCGAGCTTGGCGTTGATGGCCCATTCATGTCTCGAGGACGACGGGCAAGCCGCTGATCCGACAGGGGCCCCGCGTTTTTTTGCCGTGTCCGTGCCAGGTGGTCAGGTGACTGCGACATCCTGCGGCGTCATCGTGAACGCCAGCCGATAGCGGCCGATGGCCGGATTGGCTTGCGCGCCCATGACGCCGAGCGATTCCGGCGAAAGCGGGCTTGCGATCACCCCCTCGATCGCATCGGCATCGTAGCCCGAGAGCAGCACGATCCAGTCGGCGGCACCGTCGTTGCCGCGGATCCGTTGTTCGGCGGTGGGCGCGCTCGTCCGCGGCGTGTCGGTGTGGAGGAGGTGAGCGCCGGTCAGCCCCGGTTTCTGCGCCAATGCGCCGAGCGTGTTCGATACGTGCGCCTGCAATTCCGCATCACGTCCGGTTTGCGGCGAGAGCCTGATTGTCGCAAGCGATGCCGCCACGCCACCGCCGAAGCTTCCGACGATCCGGCATTGGCTGCGGACCATGCCGAGATGGTGCGGCATCATCTTCGCGGACCACGGCGTCGGCGCGTTGAGCCGGTCGAGATAGCCCTTCGATGTGAGCACCTCATACTCCGCTAGCTCATAGAGCACGAAGAAGCCGTCCG
>JAEYTQ010000760.1 GCA_023433965.1 Pseudomonadota bacterium
CCGTGCCCGTTGGCGATGTAGATGTAGGATTTGCCTTTGGTCGCGAACAGCTTCGAGAGGTCGCCGAGCAGGCTCTCGGTCAGATCGAGCATCTCCTTGGAATAGATGTCGATCGCCGGACGGTGCATCGCCCGCAGCACCTCGTCGGGCATCGTGGTGGGCCCGGGGATGGCCAGAAATTCCCGGCCCGCGCGAACGGTCATTGCTATGGGTCCTTGTTGCCAGAGAACGGGCTGCTGGGTCGTTGGGTCACGTTTTTACGCGCCCCGTGGGTTCGAGAAAAGCACGCAAAATGCAGGTCTGGTTATCGCTTCGTCTCGCGACAGCCGGCGGCCACCGCCTCTTCCACCGAGCAGAACCACCTCGTGCCCTTGCTGACCTTCATCCTGATCTGGGTGTACCAGCGGCTGGACGGCTGGTGAAAGATGCACTCGCCCGCGCTGTTCACGTTGCCCTTGATGGTGCAATCCGGCGACGGCGCCACCGGCCCGGAGGCCGAGGCGAGCAGCACCGCATGCGCGCCCTCCGGCGGCTTGGTCGCGCCCAGGATGGCGGTCTTCTTGTTGCGGACGCGCCAGTCCCACGGCGCAATGAACGCGCCTTGCCACATCCCGGCCTTGGCCTCGCGCGCGACCTTTTCATCGGCCTCGTAGTCGCGCGACATGTGGGCGTAGGCCAGTGCCCAGCCGCTGCGCACCAGCCATTTCTGGATGTCCTCGCCGCCGACCTCGCAGCGCGCCACGGTGCGGCCGCGCCGGTCGATGGACCTCGTACGGCAGACCCAGGTCTTTCCGTCCGCGTATTTGGCAAGCTCGTCGCGGGCCGCGATGCCGCAGGTCCAGCGCTCGGCCTTGGTGTTGAGGCAGAGCTGGTCGACGGCCGGCGCGTCGATGCCGCCGAGCCGGATCCGCGTGTTGCCGATCACCACGGCGTCACCGGCGCGGACCTTGGCCGTGCCGGTGATTTCGGCGGCGTGCGCCAGCGAGGGCAGAGCAAGCAAGGACAGCGCAATCAGGATCTTTCGCAACATGCCGGTCCGCGTGTGATGAACATCTCGATAGACGCTGCAATTGTGGTCGGCTTTTGGCCTCGGGACCAGCTTGGGCCCAACGACTGAGCTTTCAACTTCCTGTCATTGAAGCTCGCGAGTTGCGAACGGGGAGTGGCGAACAGGGGCCACCCAATTCGCTATTCGCCATTCACCATTCGCCTCCGCGCTACCGCCAGTCCCATCAGCACGAACGCCGACGTCACCTCCGGTCCGCCAACGAGAATCCGCGTCGGCGTTTTCATCTTGTTCCACTCATAGGCGCGGAACGGGCCGCGGCGGCCGCCTTCGCCAAGCCCGGCGACGATGACGTTCAGCGCCGGCGCAAAGGCGCGCGGGTCGGCGCCGAGATGGCCGAGCGCGATGAGCGCCAGCGCCGCGTCGAACACGTTCATCTCGGCGGCCATCAGCTCTCCCTTGACGTAGGACAGCACGCGATGGCGGATGAAATCGAAATCGCCGTCGGGATCGATCGCCGTCTGCGCCGCCAGCGGCAGCGCCAGGAACGCCGCGTAGCAGCGGCCGAAATAGGCGCTGTAGAGCTCCGGCAGGTAGTAGATGTGCGAGCGCGGATTGGCGAAGGCGCCGCTCGCCGCCAGCCGTTTCTGGAAGCCGATGATGCGATGCACGGTGGCGAGCCGCGCCGGCGTCTCCAGGATTTTCCAGCGCGCCAGGTTACGAAAGCTCACCTCGAGAATGTCGAGATTGAGCGTCGGATCGAGATCGTTGCCGTAGGGGCGCTCGCCCGCGAGATTGTCGATCCAGGTCGCAACCCCGCCCTCATAGTCGATATTGTCGTTGAGCGGCACGGTCACGCGCGGTTCGTTGACGCCGGCGCGCACCTGGTAGCCGGCGTAGAAATCCAGCAGCGGCTGGTCGATGATGGGGTCGGTACATCCGGCCTGCGTCGCGGCGGAGATCGAGCACGCCGTGGTGTCGCAATCCGGCACGTAGATTCCGAAGCCGAGATCCTGCTTGATCTGCGCGAAGTAGCGGGAGAAGCGTGGGTGCGGCGCCGGTGCGAGCGCGGTGATGACGTCGAAGCGCGCGCCGCCCAGGCCTTCGACCTGCTCGCGGCTGACGTTGACGCAGAAATCCACCATGTCGGCGATGGCGCGCTCCGCTGCGCTCTTGTCGGCCGGCGAGGCGAGCCCGGTCTCGACATAGCTCAGCAGCGCCTCGATGAAGAACGCATCGTAATAGGCCGAGCGGTGACGGATCTGCACTGGCTCCCACATCGGCTCGGCAATGCCTTTCCAGGGCGGATTGACCACGGCGCGCGCAGGCGAGCGCGCGATGAAGACGCGGGCCAGGTTGAACAGCAGCGAGGAGTTCTTGTAGCCGCGCGCGTTCAGCCCCGTCAGCGCCATGATCAGCTCGCGTCCGCGGACATCGGGATCGCCGATCAGGTTGAAGGCTGCATAGGTCGGCAGGAAGCCATTGCGGCGGTACGAGCCGAGCAGGTGCTGCGCGCAATCGCGGATCACGCCGTCGATCTGCGCGGCCTGCGGCATGGCGGCGGTGAACGGCGCCGGCGGCGGCCTGGGATGGTCGAGCGCGATGCTGTCGACGAGATCGGCGACCGGCTGCCCGACCGCCGCCCAGTCGGGCTCGGCCTCGTCACGGGCATGGGTGAGGGCCTGCCGCAGCCGCGCCAGCCTGGCCTCGTCGCGCAGCTCGGGCAGGCCGGCGCGGCGGAGCAAGATCCGCAGCGCGGGATTGCCGAGTGCGGTCTTGTAGAATTTGGCCAGATGCGGATCGCCCCTGACAGTATCGGACAACACGGGATCGCAGACCTCGTAAAGAGAAGGGCCGTCCTTCCGCGCCGTCAGCGCCCGGCAGGCGGCGCCGGCAAAATAATGAAAGCTCATGAAATACCTGGTCGCGGGGGCCTCGGTCGGGGACTGCCGGCCCGCGCCCATCTGCGTGCCACCCCCCTACAAGTCGTTGAAAAAGCTACCCGGATTCGCGGGAAATACAAATGTGATGGACGTCACGGAAAGCCGGCACAAGGACTGCATGATCGCTCCCCGGAAGGCTACGGGGAAGCCAAAAATGCCGCAATCTGAGTCGGTAAATTAGGGAGTATTGCCAGTCACTTAGCTCGAATTTCGGGCAATCTATTGCCCCAGGGCCCATATCCAGTTAAAGGTTTGTTTGGTGCGGCGCCGCAAATTGCGCGCAATTCGGGGGCACATCCCCGGCCAATCCCTCAAACCTAAAGACGCTATCGCGCTACTCAAACAG
>JAEYTQ010000810.1 GCA_023433965.1 Pseudomonadota bacterium
TGTGCCGCGCCGCCGGCGCCGGCGATGACGACCTTGTAACCCGCCGCCTTGGCGCCCTTGGCGAAGGCAAACAGGCGGTCGGGAGTGCGGTGGGCCGAAACGATGCGCGCGTCCGCGGCGACGCCCAACGCTTGCAGCGTGTCGGCGGCATGGCGCATCGTGTCCCAGTCCGACTGGCTTCCCATGATGATGGCGATCGGCGCGGTCATGAGGTCAATTGTGCCCGGAAAAACAGAAAGATAGGCCAGATTAACGGATCCGGCCGGCGGCTCGCAAGGCGGTGGCAAGGAGAAGGGAATCCACTATCCTGTCTTGGTGAATCCCCGCAAGCCTTCATTGAGCAGGATGCCCATGAAGAAATCAAAAAGGGCAAGTGCTGCGAAGGCCAGGAAGGGCCCGAAGACCAGCGCCGGCCGATCCCGAGCCGCCCCGAAGCAGTCTGCCAAGCCGGCCTCGCGCAGAGTGCCGGCTGCCGGCGACAGCAACGCGACCATCCGCGATCTCAGGCGCAAGCTGAAGGCGGCACTGCTTAGGGTCTCGGAACTCGAGGCTGCCGCCGACACCGACTTCCTGCTCGACATTCCCAACCGGCGCGGCTTCGAGCGCGAACTCGCGCGCGCCATCGCGTATATGAAGCGCTACCGCGCCAGCGGAGCGCTGATCGTGCTCGACGTCGATCGGCTGAAGCCGATCAACGATTCCTTCGGTCATGCCGCCGGCGACGAGGTGCTCAAGGCGATTGTCGCCACGTTGACGCGCCAGGTGCGCGCCTCGGACGTGGTCGGCCGGCTCGGCGGCGACGAGTTCGCGCTGCTGCTCTGGAATCTGAGCGAGACCGATGCCAAGGCAAAGGCCGCGGCCTTCGAGCAGGCGATCGACGAATTGTCCTTCGTCTTTCGCGGCCAGCACGTGACCGCGGGCGCCTCCGCGGGCGTCGCCCTGCTGGGTCCGCAGTCCGATGCCGGCCGCGCCCTGGAGCAGGCCGATGCCGCGATGTATGTGCGCAAGGCGCAGCGCCGGCACGAGCCGCGGATCAGGCTGGTCGGCAGCTGAACTTACAGCGTGGCCAGATCATCCGGCACGTTGCCGAATTTGCGCAGCAGCGTGGCGTCGCCGAACTCGCCCGTCATGGGATCGCCGCTGCGGCTAAAGGCGACTGCGCCGATGTGGCCGGCACCATGTGCCAGAATCTCCGCGCGCCGCAACGCGGCCGTCGAGCTCTGGCATTCTTCGGCAGCCCCCGCGATGGGTGAGCCGTTGCTGTCGATCAAGAAGGGCATTGCAACGTAATAGGTCACATCCGACATGGCGTTGCTCCGATATTTGAAACTCAGGCGGCGCTGCTCTTGCTCCGCATCTTGCTGCGCGAGGTCTCGGGAATGCAGCCGACGGAGACCGCCGCCTGCAATTCCTCCAGCTCGGCCTCCAGATATTCGTTGGCCATGATCAGGGCCTTGATGGTGCTGCGCAGATTGCCGTCGCACATCGCGATGGCCTGATCGCAGGCCTGTTCATAGTGGCTGTTGTCGAGAAGGGCGGCTGTCGACATATGCGTATCCTCGGGCGTTCCTGGGGCGTTGGGGCAGCCAGAATGTTCTTATTTTGTTCTTATCGAGTCAAGCGGATTTCAACTGGCGGGTTCGCCCGCTGTGGCTCAGGCGATGATGTCGGGCGTTATTTGGTCTTCGATGAAGGCGATGCGGTCGCGCAACAACAGCTTGCGTTTCTTCAGCCGCTGTAGCCGCAGCAGGTCGGGGGCAGGCGATTGATGCAACGCGTCGATCGCCGCATCAAGATCTCGGTGTTCCTGCTGCAACCGGGTGAGCTCGGCTTCGAGCTCACGCTCATCTTCATTGGTCATGTCTGCGGTGGCCGAAAACCGATAGGCGTGAAATCTGGGCTGTGGACGCCCTGTGGAAATTATCGTCCTTGCGTCGCGTGATCGCAAGCGATCTGCGGCGCTCGCCCGCTGCTCTCCCGCAAGATATTTCGGCGGGCGGCCGCGGCGTCGCGCAGACGCATTGATATCACGGATTTTTCCCGCGTGGTTCCCATAGTCACGCTTCGTTACATATGAACTTTCAAAAATGACGCTGCGACGACGGATACCCATCGACAGGACAAATCGGTGATGTAGACTTGGTCGTCCGGATCGAATCCTAAAGGTTCAACCCTACCGAGGAGGTTTCGAATGACAATTCAGGCACATCTCGTTGAATTGGAACGGAAGCACAAACTTCTCGAAAACGAATTGCACGAAGCTCTCGTGCACCTTTCAACAGACGACCTGCAAATTGTTGAGTTGAAGCGCCGGAAGTTGATGGTCAAGGACCAGATCGAGCGTCTGAAGCACGACACGCTCCACTAGTAACCCCCCGTAACAATGTAGAGTTGGTCACGCCCTTACGCAGGGATGAGAGCATTCGTGCTCATCCCTGCTGCAAGGTGCGTACCGCGCAAGAGGCTTGCCCGGCGCAGGTTCTCGTTGGCGCGACCTTATCGGAGCGAAGCCTCATTCACTTCGCGCGAAACGCTCTAGCTGTTCGCGAGCTCGGCGACGCGGTCGGCGATCGCCAGCGAGGACGTCAGTCCTGGTGATTCGATGCCGAACAGATTGATCAGCCCTGCGACGCCGTGATCGCGCGGGCCCTGCATCAAGAAATCCTGCGTGGCCACAGCCGGCGGCACGATCTTCGGGCGGATGCCCGAATAGCTCGGCATCAACGCACCATCGGGTAGCGTCGGCCAGTATTTGCGGATCGCCGGGTAGAAGCGCCCGGCGCGCGACGGGTCGACCTCGTAGTCGATCGTCTCGATCCATTCGACGTCGGGTCCGAAGCGCGCCTGGCCGGCCATGTCCAGCGTCAGGTGCACCCCTAGCCCGCCGGGCTCGGGCACCGGATAGATCAGGCGCGAGAACGGCGCCTTGGCGTTGCAGCTGAAATAGTTTCCCTTGGCGAGATAGGCTGCCGGAATACGGTCCAATGGCATGCCTTCGATGTTGCGCGCCACATGCGTCGCCGACAGCCCCGCGGCGTTGACGAGGAGGTTGCATTGCAACGACATCGGTGCCTCCCCGCCGGCGTCGATCACGATGAGGCCGCCTCTCGCCTTGGCGCGGATCAGCGGGGTGTGAAACGCGAAGGCCGCGCCGGCGTCCTCGGCTTCCCCGCGCAGCGAGAGCATGTAGGCGTGGCTGTCGATGATGCCGGTCGACGGTGACAGCAGCGCAGCGTCGCAGGCGAGCGCCGGCTCCAGCGCGCGCGCGGCCTCGCCCGAGAGCAACTGCATGTCGAGCACGCCGTTGGCTTCGGCGTGCGCCTTGATCGATTGCAGCTTCGTGGTCTCTTGCGGGCTGGTCGCGACGATCAGCTTGCCGCAGTTCTTGTGGGGGATGCCGCGCTCGGCGGAGTAGCGGTAGAGCGCGTGCTTGCCAGCCACGCACATGCGCGCCATCCAGCTCCCGGCGCGATAATAGATGCCGGCATGGATCACCTCGCTGTTGCGCGAGGAGGTGACGGTGCCGATCGCCTCGGCTTCCTCGAGCACGATCACCTCGCGCCCGGCCTGCGCGAGCTTTCGGGCCACCGCAAGACCGACCACGCCGGCTCCGATGACGACGCAATCGACCCTATCCATGGTTGTGCAGGACGTCCGCTGGAGGCGCCGGCGGCACCGGGCCGGGGAACGGCGGGGCAGAGGAGTTTTCCGTTAACAGGGCATTTATCATGTCAGGGCAATTGCCGTATTTCACGTCACATTTTTCTGTTGTACCAACAGGCGTTTACCCGATCCAAACTCGCCAAGCCAGACAATCCGACGTTGAATCGCGGGTGGCTGATGGCTGAGAAGAACTGGCACGTGGGCAGCTTGCTTCCGATCGCTGTGCAGGCCGTCGTGTGCCTGGCCGGTGCGGTCGCGCCTGCGCGTGCCTTTGCGGCGTCGGGCAGCCTTATCGTTCCGGGCGATCTCGCCAAGCTCGACCCCGGCGCGATCTGGGAAACCCTGATTGCCGGGATCGTCCTCTGCTCGTTCATTGCTGCGATCGGACTGTGGATCCATTCCGCGCTGCGCCGGTCCAGGCGTCTGCAGTTGCGGCGCAACGCCTTCATCTCCTCCGCCATGAACAATCTCAACCAGGGCGTGGTGATGACGGACGCGCAGCGCCGCGTCATCTTCTGCAACGACCGCTATCTCGAGATCTATGGCCTGACGCGGTCGGACCTCCGGCCCAACATGACCGGCCACGACATCCTGAGGCTGCGCCGCGAGCGCGGGGTCCTTGGCGTCACCGACGACGAGTTCTACCAGAAGGCCGCCAGCAGCAACGGCCTGATCACCGAGCTCCCGGACGGGCGAGCCATCCTGGTGAAGTATTTCGTGCTGCCGAACGGCGGTTCGGTGGCGACCCATCTCGACGTCAGCGAGCAGCGCCGGCTGTCGCAACAGCTTGCCTCCACCAAGCAATTCCTGGAATCCGTGCTGGACAACGTGCCGGCCTGTGTCGCCGCGAAGAGTCTGGAGGACGGTCGCTACATCTTCGCCAACACGGCCTATGAGCGGTTCTGGGGCTTTTCACGAGACCATGTCGTCGGCAAGAATGCGCGCGAGCTGTTCGCGCCCATCTCGGCGGACAGCATCGACCGGGCCGACCGGGCGGCGCTCCATTCACCGGATGGACAGTTCCGCAACGAATTCGAAGTCGAGCGTGGCGGGGAGCGGCGCATGGTCGCCTCTATCCGGATCGCGGTTCGCAACGAAAGCAACAGGCCCGGATTCCTGCTGCTGGTGTTCGAGGACATCACCGACCGCCGCTCGCTGTCGCAGGAGCTGGAAAGCACCAAGAAGTTCCTCGAACTCGTAGTCGACAACATTCCGGTGGCGTTGATCGTGGAACAGGTCAAGGACGGCCGCTATCTGCTCGCCAACCGCAGCGCGGAAACCATCCTCAACCGCAGGCGCGAGGAAGCCACCGGCCTGACCGCCTCCGACATCTTCAATGCCAAGGAAGCCAAGCTGATCATCGCGCGCGACGAGGCGGCGATCAGGAAGCGCGGGATGATCACCGAGGAGCATCCGATCTCCACCAAGGACGGTCTGCGCCTGTTCCTGACCCGCCGCGCCACCGTGCTCAACGATGTCGGCGAGCCGCAATATCTGATCAAGACCCACGAGGACGTCACCGACCGTCGGCAGACCGAGTCGCGCATGGCGCACATGGCCTATCACGATGGCCTCACCGACCTGCCGAACCGGGCCGCGTTCCTGCAGGCGCTGACCCAGATGATCGAGGCCTGCGAAGGCACCGGCGAGGAGTTCGCCGTCCTCTGCGTCGACCTCGACGGCCTCAAGGAGGTCAACGACGTCTTCGGCCATGCGCTCGGCGACAAGCTCCTGATCGAGGTGGCCCAGCGGCTCCAGGACTCCGCGCGCGGGGGCGTGGTCGCGCGCCTGTCCGGCGACGAGTTTGGCCTGATCATCGACGGCAAGCAGCCCGAGGCGGGTCTCGCACTGGCGCAGCAGATCGGCGAAGCCGTCGCGAAGGATTTCCAGATCGACGGCCGGCCGGTCCGCGCCGGCATCACCACCGGCATGTCGATCTTCCCCCACAACGGCACCGACGGCGCCTCGCTGCTCGCCAATGCCGGCGCTGCGCTGTTCCGCGCCAAGCAGAAGTCGCGCGGCACGATCAGCCTCTACCAGCCGGAGATGGACCACCAGATCCGCGATCGCCGCGTGCTGCATCAGGACCTCTCCGTGGCGGTCAAGAACGGAGAGCTCTCGCTCGCCTTCCAGCCCCAGGGCGCGGCGCGCCACAGCGTCGCCGAGAGCGAGATCATCGGCTTCGAGGCGCTGGCGCGCTGGCAGCATCCGGTGCGCGGCCAGGTTTCGCCCGCCGAATTCATCCCGATCGCCGAGGAGAGCGGCCTCATCGTCGAGATGGGCGAGTGGATCCTGCGCGAGGCCTGCCGCGAGGCGGCGTCCTGGCCGAAGCCGCTCCAGGTCGCGGTCAATCTGTCGCCGGCGCAATTCATGCACGGTGACGTGGTCGGTCTCGTCCATTCGATCCTGATCGAGACGGGCCTTGCGCCGGGCCGCCTCGAGCTCGAGATCACGGAAGGCGTCCTGATCGAGGACTTCGATCGAGGTCTCGCGCTGCTCCGCCGCCTGAAGGCGCTTGGCGTGCGCATCTCCATGGACGATTTCGGCAGCGGTTACTCCTCGCTCAGCTATCTCCAGGCGTTCCCTTTCGACAAGATCAAGATCGACCGGGCCTTCATCATCAACCTCGGTCGCAACCCGCAATCGGCGGCGATCGTGCGGGCCGTGATCGATCTCGGCCACGGTCTCGACATGTCGATCATCGCCGAGGGTGTCGAGACGGTCGACCAGCTCGCCTTCCTCGCCAAAGAGGGCTGCGACGGCGTGCAGGGCTATCTGCTCGGCAAGCCTCTGCCGATCGGGAAGTATGCCGGGCTGATCGGCCGCGCCGAAGCCATGGAGCTTGCGCTGAAGACCGGTTAGAGCTGCTGCACAAGTTACCGTCCGACCCGGTTGAGCAAAGCGCGATCGGCCGCTAGCGTGCGGCGGAATCGAAGCTTGGCAGGGATCATGACGGACGAGTTGCCTAAAATCACCCTCGACGCTGATGCAACCGGTGCAGATGCGCTTGCCGCCCCGGGTCAGCCTCTGCTGCGCATCGAGGGCGTGGCCAAAACTTTTGGAAGTTTCCGTGCCGTCGACGGCGTCTCGCTCGACATCAACGCCGGCGAGTTCTTCGCCCTGCTCGGGCCGAGCGGTTGCGGCAAAACCACGCTGCTGCGCATGCTCGCCGGCTTCGAGGCGCCGGACCAGGGGCGCATCCTTCTCGGCGGCAAGGACATCGCGCAGGCGCTGCCGCACGAGCGCCCGATCAACATGATGTTCC
>JAEYTQ010000814.1 GCA_023433965.1 Pseudomonadota bacterium
CGAGTTCGACGCCGACCCGCGCCTGATCGAGCAATTCGCGACCGAAGCCAGCGGCGCGATCCGCAAATTCACCGAGAGCGGCACCAGCGTGGTGCTGGCAGTGACTCCCGAAGCCCGCCCCTATGTCAGGATGATCCTGGAGCGGGTGTTCCCGACCTTGCCGGTGCTGTCGCATGTCGAGGTCGCGCGCAGCGCCGAGATCAGGGCACTCGGAGCCATCTCGTGATCAGCGGTCTTGCCGACAGCGTGCTGGTGACGTTCATCGTGTTTTGCCGCATCGGCGCTTGCCTGATGCTGGTGCCCGGCTATTCCAGCGTCAACGTTCCGCCGCAGGTGCGTCTGTTCGTTGCGCTGGTCACCACGTTTGCGCTGGCGCCGATCCTGATCGCGGTCCTGAAGCCGCTCGCCGACAATGCGGCGCCGCTGGCCCTGGCGTTGCTGATCTGTTCGGAACTCCTGGTCGGCAGCGTCATCGGGCTCGGCGGGCGCGTGTTCTTTCTCGCGCTCCAGACCATGGCGACCATGATGGCGAGCGCGATCGGGCTCAGCAACATCCCGGGCACCCCAATCGGCGACACCGACCCGGCCCCGGCGCTGGTGCCGCTGATCATGGCGGCCGTCACCACGCTGTTCTTCATGACCGACCAGCACTGGCAGGTCCTGCGCGGGCTGATGAACTCCTACGAGGTCTGGCAGCCCGGCAACAGGCTTGGCGGTAGCGTGGCGCTCGACCTGCTCGTCGGCCGTCTTTCGGAAGCGTTCGTGCTGACACTGCGGATATCGAGCCCCTTCATCGTCTATTCGGTCATCGTCAATCTGGCGGTCGGCCTGATCAACAAGCTGACCCCGGCAATCCCGGTTTATTTCATCTCGGTGCCGTTCGTGCTGTTCGGCGGCTTCCTGCTGCTCTATTTGACCAGCGACGAGCTGCTTACGCAGTTCATGCTCGGCGTCTCGTCGTGGCTGGCGGAGTGACCCGGTCATGACGTCGCGCGCGGACAAGCTCGCTCGGATGGTCTCCCTGGTGAAGCTCCAGCTTCGGCTCTCGGAATGGCAGCTCGCGCAACTGCGGCAGCAGGAGCGCAGCCTGCAGGACGAGCAGGAATGGCTGGTCGGAACCCTGAATGATGGCACGCCGCCGCCGGGATCGTCGAGCGCGTCCATCGCGCGTCGCCTCAACAGGACCAGCGTCGGCGCACGCGCGGTGCGGGCAGAGGCCGCGCGGCAGCTCGATCAGATTCGCCTCGAGAGCCGTCGCCTCAAGCAGCTCGAGGAGGTCGCGAAGGCGGCGCTCGCCGACAAACTCCGCGACGCCGAGACGCGCTCGCTGGAGGAGATGACGGGAACAAGCCCTGCCGTGCCGGCGTGGACGCCACGGCCAGCCAACCGGAACAAGACATGATCGTGACAGCGACGACCGACCTCGTCCTCGACGTCCTCGAAGCCGCAGACCCCGTGACGCAGCGCGCGGCGACCGCGAAGCTCGACGCGCTGAAATCATCGGATGCGGACTTCGCGGCCACCATGGACGCGGAAACCGGCAGGGCCGCCACCGCCGTTCGAGCCGCCGCGAATGCCGACGAAGCGCAGTCGGGTGCGGTGAACGGCGCACCGGTGCAGGTCATCAAGGCGCCGGCCTCCGGCGAGGTCTACCGGAAGTTCGAGGCTTTCATCCTTCAGACCTTCGTCGAGACGATGTTGCCGAAGGAGTCGGAGGAAGTCTTCGGCAAGGGCACGGCAGGCGGGGTCTGGAAGTCGATGCTTGCCGAGCAGCTTGGCAGCCAGCTGGCAAAGGGCAATGGTATCGGCATCGCCAAGCAGCTCGCCGCGGCCCACCCGGCCGGACCGGGCACTGCGGCGAAGGTCGGATGATGATCCGCGAAGTTGACAGAAGTTGAGGGGTAAATTTCCTATGCAGGCACAAGAAGGCGCGGCGGCCATGGCGATCGACCAGGCGGTTGTCGACACCGGAGAGATGACGGCGGAATCCGCAGCCGAAGCGTTGCTGCCGGTGTTGCTGCCGATGGTAGGCAAGGAGGCCGTGGTCGAGGGCGCCGATGCGGTGAGATCGGACGAGATACGAGGCTTGCTGGCCGCAATACGCCGGCTCGCGAGTATCGTCGAGGAGGAGACGGCAGCGCTTGCAAGCGGCCAGAAAGTCGATTTCGACGACTTCAGCGCCCGCAAGAGCCGCAGCATGCTTGAATTCGTTCGTCTGATGCGGACGCGAATGCATCTAGGCGGAGAAGTCGAGATCACCGAGGAGATACGACGGCTGCGTGAGAAGCTCGAACGCAATCGTTCGATTCTCGAAATGCATTACGATGCAGTGCGCGAGGTCGCCGGCATCATTGTCGGGGCGATCAAGGAGGCCGAGTCGGACGGGACCTATACCGGTCGTGCAGCGCAGGATGGACGATGATCAGGCTGGTGCTGGCCGGGCTCTGGGTATGCATCCTCACCGCGGGCACGAGCTATGCTGTTGCCTATTGGAAGGAGAAGGGCAGCCTGCTGCCGGCGAAGGACGAATATCTGGAAGGGCTGCAATATCACAAGACGCGAACACTGAGCGTGCCGATGGTCGAGAACGGCAATGTGCAGGGCTACATCGTCGCGCGCTTCGTCTATACCATGGAAGGACGCACGCTGCACCAGCTGAACGTTCCGCCGGAGCCGTTCGTCGTCGACGAGGCCTTCCGCCGGATCTACGCCGACGACCGGCTCGACTTCAGAAGGCTCGCCCGCTACGACCTTTCCATCCTGACGACGGCCATCAGGCAGCGCGTCAACGAACGGATGCAGGGCGACATCATCCAGGACGTCCTGGTCGAGGACTTCAACTACGTGTCCAGGGAGGAATTCCAGCAGAAGCCCTAGAGGGCAAGGCTGGACGACGATGGAGTTTGGCGAACGGCAGGATTCAATCCGCTCGCTTCCTTCTTGCGGGCAGGCAATCGCATGGAGCGCTGTGCGCGAGCCGAGCGCCCGCTCGCTAGCACCAGCTCGACGCACTCGGTCATCATCCTGACGGCCCGCCAACGGCGGGCGTGTTGAACTATGACCACGACGAAGTCCGGGCCTTCACGTTCTCTGTGCTACGTGGACAGGCGTGGATGGCCGGGACAAGCCCCGGCCATGAGCCGCCGTGGTCCGTTCAGTTACCGGCCGGGTATGCCGCGGAAGCGGCTTGCACCCGGTTCAGGAGGATGCCGACCTCCAATTCCTGCAACGGCTCCTCGAGGGGCTCGCCGGCAGGGATGTTGAGACGGTATCCGACATAACGGCGGGCCACGATCGCATCAAACCCGAGGCGGTCGCGGAGCTTCTTGCGCAGCTTGCTGACGTGACTCTCGATCACGCTCTCGTCGAAGGTGGACTCGAAGAGGCCGTAGACCGCATTGAAGATCTGGGTCTTGGTGATCCACTTGCCGTGGTTGGCCACCATGTATTCGAGAATGCGCAGTTCGCGGCGGGGCAGGGTGAGGGCGTGGCCCGCGATCTCTGGGTCGCGGCCGTTGAAGAAGACCTGGATCCTGCTCTCGCAGGGCCTAGGCAACTCGCCCACCCGGCGGCGCGCGATCGCAGCCGTTCGGGCGAGGATCTCGCGCAGGTGGACTGGCACGTGGACGACGTCGTCGACGCCCGATTCGAACAGCTCGAGCGTGTTCTTGAGCATCTTCTGGCCGCTCACGGCGATGATGGGAGCCGACGATCGCTTCCGCATGGCTCGCGGCAGGCTTCCGCGGCCGTCGCAGTCTCCGAGGAGAAAGGCATCCACCGCGGCCAGATCGGATTCGCTCGCAGATTGCAGCCAATCCCAGAATTCTCCGGAGGAGAAGCCGATCGACGACACGCCTTCGCGAATGAGCCCTCCGACGTAGCCGTTCGCGACGCTCTCGCGATCATCAACGATAATATACATCAGTCTTTCGCCCCTGTTTCGCACTTGTTGCGGCCGGCTGGTTGTTGTGATGCCCCGGCTCTGCAACGATGCTGTTTGACGACATTCCATCCCGCGAACCGTTGTTATGGTTTCGATATTCGCGGGCAGCCCTACGCATTCAGCGCCTGCGTCTCGCAGGCCTGCTACTGCAACTCGATACTGAAACGCTTACTGCGTGAGGCTCGGCGGGCGCCTTACGGATCATCCCGCGGAGCGGACTGAGAAGCGACCTAGAACAGCTGCGCCAAATTGCTCATCGCGTCCGAACACTGCTGAACCGTGTCGATCTCCTCGCCAACTGGCGAGAATCACTTGAGTAGGACCGTAACAATTGCCGATTCCCGATCAAGCGTGCGGAAGAAAGCGATTGTTAAACGTGCTTGATGCTGTTGATTCGTTTCGGGTTGTTTCTTGGTGTAGTCAATCGTACCAGTTGATTTTGATCTCGAACTACTTTTGCACCGTGCTGGTTGTATAGTTCCGCATCCCCGTAGAATTACAGCTATTTTGGGTGGTGCTCCAGGTCACGCACATTGAGGGGTTTTCAACCGGCGATTGACGAGGGCACGCGCTTTTCCACATGCGGCAATTCGACTCATCGCTGCGCGCCGCCCCCCAGCTTGGTGAAATCTTGGCGAGTGTGTGTCTTTCGAGTCGCACTATCGCCACGTATGACTTGACGACTGATGCGGTGGCAACGCTTCGTGCGATGAAATTGTCGATGCGCACGTTTCAGGCAAGCTTCGGCAATTAGCTTCACTGTTCGACAGATCGAACCCAAACGGAGCATCTTTCACATGTTGTCCGATGGACAGGCGCGTCCCAACGCGACCGCGGATGCCGCAGCGGCGGCGAAGCCAGGGCCCGAGGCGAGCGATACGAAAGACAACTCGGCGCGGACGGCCAAGCCGCCCGCGAGCGCAAAACGTGTATCGGCCGCGGCGAGTGACGAAGCTCTCGCAAAGGAGGCGCTCGAGGGCTTGAAGCGTATTCGCGCCAAGGCGCGCCTCGACAAGATGGCGATCCCGAAACCTGCGCCGATGGTGATCAAGCCGGCCATGATCGTGGCGAAGCCACCCCCACCTCGTCCGACATGGGTCGCACCGCTCGCAACTCTTGCAGCCGCTGCCATGTTGGTGGTCTGCGCCTGCACCGGCGTGATCGCCTATCTCACCACTCAGCCGGCGCAGAGCAACGCCGCCTCTGCGGAGATCAGGAATCTGCGCGAGACCGTCGCGCAATTGCGCAAGCAGGTGTCGGGCGTGTCGGAAAATCTCGACGGCTTGCGTACCGCGGTCGACCAGTCCAGCAAGGTGACGAACGATCGCTTCGGCAGGTTTGCGGAGAATCTGGACCGGATCGAGCGGGCAAGTTCGTCCTCGACGGCGAAGCTTGACAAGCTCGCTCAGGCGCAGGCCCAAGCCCAGGCTCCCGCGCCGACGACGGTGCAATCGCAGCCGCTGCCACAGCAAGGGCCGATGATGGCCTCGGTCGCCGTGCCAGAATTCACGGGATCGGTCACTGCGCCCGAGCGTGCGTCGCCGCCGCGCAAAACAATCAAGGGCTGGTCGGTCCGTCAGGCTTATGAGGGGATCGCGATCCTGCAAGGTCCGAACGGCGTCATCGAAGCCGTGCTGGGGCAACAGGTGCCTGGCCTTGGTCGCATCGAAGAGATCAGGAACGAGAACGGCCGGCTGGCGGTGGCGCTCAGCGGCGGCGGCGTGATCTATTCGTCACGCAAGGCGGCGCCTTGATCTCGTTTCCTGGCTAGTGACGGTGATGCTCGAAGCTGGTGCATAGCAGATCGACCTCCGCTTCCGCGATGGCCGCGCGAAACAGGCGGCAGCTGAACTCGACGGCCGTCTTGCTGTCGGCTGTGGTGCGATCTTCCCGCAGGAAGATGCACCGCTTGCAGACGTCGGCGTGGTGTCGCTGCTCGGCTGCATCCGAGCGGTCCAACACGTGCCGGAGCGTGTCGCGGAAGCGGATCTTGACCTCGTCGTCGAGAACGGCGATCGCATCGACGAGAACGTTGACGGGGTCGCGCGTCAGGAACTTCTTGCCCTGCTGGGTGACGCTCAGCATCACCGACCGCTTGTCGGTCGCGGAGCGCTTTCGCTCGAGATAGCCGAGCCGCTCGAGCTCGCCGATGATGAACGAGGCGGTGCCGCGCGTGGTGCCGACATAGCTCGCCAGCGCCGACGGGGTGCGGGAGAACCGATTGGCGCGGGAGAGGAATCGCAGCGCCATCCATTCGCGGTCGCGCAGGCCGTGCTTGGTGCCTTCAAACCAAAGGATTCTTGCAACCTGTTCCAGCAGTTCAATCGATTCGCGAGCCAAATTCATTTTAATTCCAGGACGATCGACGCTTATTCAATTGGCCTTGCAGCGCAGTGAGTGGCCAAAATGAAACCCGCTTGCGCTCCGGCGTCCGCTGTCGGAGCGGCCATTGCGCGTCGGGGGAAGAGCTTCTCCGTTTCCGGTGATGGAACTTCCGGCCGTGGACCTAGGGCGTCAGAAAGAAAGGCCGAGTAAATTGCGCGCGCCAGATCCTCCGAAAATTTCACTCAAATGGCGACGGCTCGCGCGCGGATCGGCGATGATGTAGGAGGCGCGCGCAAGATCATGTGTCATGGCCGCGCCGTGATTGCCATTTGTTGCCGCAGAGCCTGTCGCGCGTGTGAGCTCGCGCATTCACTGCAACGCTTGGCCATCGGGGCGGCCCGACAAGAACCGGCTTTTTCGGTTAATGGATGTTGCGCTGCAATGCCGCTAGACGGTTAAGTCGCGCGGGCCGTCTTCCCCTGCGCGCCACAGCGCGTCGAGACCGTGTCGATAGGTCGGGCAGACGAGCGTGACGCCGAGCTCCCGTTTCAATTTCGCATTGGAGACGCGGGCGCTGCTGGCGTAGAAGCTGCGCGCCATGGCCGACATATCGGCGGTTGCGAACGGCTCTTCGGGCGGCGGGGCCACGCCCATCAGCTGCGCGGCATAGGCGATCACGTCCTGCGGCGGCGCCGGCTCGTCGTCGCAGACGTTCCACGTGCCGCTGCTTCGACGACGAACGGCGGCCATGATCGCATTCGCAATGTCGTCGACGTGGATGCGGTTGAAGATTTGACCCGGCTTGATGATGCGCCTCGCCGTTCCCGCGCGCAGCGTCGCCAGCGCGTTGCGGCCGGGACCGTAGATGCCGGCAAGCCGCAGGATCGCCGCATCACCGCCAGTCGCATCCGTCCAGGCCTGCTCCGCCGCGATCCGCATGCGGGTGCGATCGAGCGTCGCCTGCGGCGGCGTGTTCTCGTCGACCCATGCACCACTGTGATCGCCGTACACC
>JAEYTQ010000010.1 GCA_023433965.1 Pseudomonadota bacterium
GGATTGAACTGTCGACCTCTCCATTACCAATGGAGTGCTCTACCACTGAGCTACGGCAGCATGTGCTGGTGAAGAATCGGGCGCCCGAGGGCCTACCAAGCGGGCCGATATCTGCCACAAGCCCCCCTCCTGCGCAAGCTTGCAAGCCACGTCCAATCGAGAAAAACGGGTCGATATCGGGGCCAAAAGGCCGGTTTTCGCGCGAACCGAGCGAGTTTTTGCCGATTCCGGGCCGGTATCCCCGGCCAACCGGCCAGTTGTTCGGGACGCCCGACTTGCGCCATTTCGCGTTTCGCACGATCGCATCGCGTCCGCCTCTAGAGCTGCCACACTTCCATGGCATCCTGCGGCCGATCGTTGTGATGGAGCCGTGATGGGTGACGAGACCGACAAGAGCCCGAGGCAGGCGGGGACGTCGCGGGACGACCGCCTGAAATCGGCGCTGCGCGAGAACCTGAAGCGGCGGAAAATGCAGGCGCGCGAACGCGCCGCCATCGCCGACTCCGCGCAGAACGCCGATGGTTCCCTAAGTGAGGGGGCCGCCGGCGAGACCTCTCGTTGAAGGCCGGCGGTCAGGATTTTGGAGTGCATGCAGTGGCAATCGGGCATGACGAAACGCAACGAACCGATCGTGACGCACAGATGTTGCGGTTCACCCGGCCCGAGCAGACCTTTCCGGCGCTGACCCCCGCCGAGATCGAGCGGATCAGGCATTTCGGCGAAATCCGCACCTATGCGGATGGTGAGCTGCTGTTCGAGACCGGGAAGCCCGGGCCCGGCATGTTCGTCGTGCTGAAGGGGCACGTCGCCATTACCCAGCGCGACGGGCTCGGTCACGTCACGCCTGTCGTCGACCAGGGGCCGGGGCAATTCCTGGCGGAGCTCAGCCAGCTCTCCGGCCGGCCGGCGCTGGTCGACGGGCGCGCCGAGGGCGATGTCGAGACGCTGCTGTTGCCGCCGGACAGGTTGCGCGCGCTGCTGGTCGCCGAGGCCGAACTCGGCGAGCGGATCATGCGCGCGCTGATCCTGCGGCGGGTCAATCTGATCCAGGAGGGCGCCGGCGGCCCCGTGCTGATCGGACCGTCGAACTCCGCGGGCGTGGTGCGCTTGCAGGGGTTCCTCACCCGCAACGGACAGCCGTACCATCTGCTCGATCCCGATCGCGAACGCGATGGTGCCGAATTGATCGCGCGCTATTCGCCGAAGCCCGAAGACTGGCCTCTGGTCGTCACCGCCAGCGGTGAGGTGCTGCGCAATCCCAGCGAAACCGAGCTCGCGCGCGCCATCGGCATGATCGGCGGAGCCAAGGATGAGCGGATTTACGACGTTGCGGTCGTCGGCTGCGGCCCCGCCGGGCTCGCCACCGCGGTGTATGCGGCATCCGAAGGGCTTTCCGTCGCGGTGCTCGATACCCGCGCCTTCGGCGGCCAGGCCGGCGCCAGCGCGCGCATCGAGAACTATCTCGGCTTTCCAACCGGCATTTCCGGCCAGGCGCTGACCGCGCGCGCCTTCACCCAGGCGCAGAAGTTCGGTGCCGACATCATGATCCCGGTGACGGTGAAGTCGCTCGACTGCACGCGCAAGGACGGTGCGTTTTCGGTGGCGCTCGAGGGCTGCGATCCCTTGCGCTCGCGCGCGGTGGTGGTCGCGAGCGGGGCGCGTTATCGCCGGCCCGACATCGCGAGCCTCGACAAGTTCGAGGGACGCGGCGTCTGGTACTGGGCTTCGCCCGTCGAGGCGCGGCTCTGCGCCGGCGAGGACGTCGCGCTGGTCGGTGCGGGGAATTCGGCCGGCCAGGCCGCCGTGTTCCTGTCGGGTCATGCCAGGAAAGTCTTGATGATCATTCGTGGCGGCGGCCTGGGCGCCAGCATGTCCCGCTATCTCATCGAGCGTATCGAAGCGACGCCGAACATCGAGTTGATGTTCAACACCGAGATCACGGCGCTCGAAGGCGACGAGGCTTCGCTGCTGCGTCGGATCCACTGGAAGAGCCGGCTGTCGGACGACGTAGATTGCGCCGACATCCGCAATCTCTTCCTGTTCGTGGGCGCCGATCCCGCCACCTCCTGGCTCGACGGCTGCGGCGTGACGCTCGATCGCGGCGGCTTCGTGGTGACGGGCGCGCAGTCCGAGCAGAACCAGGGCAGGCTGGTGGCACCGCTGGAAACCTCGGTGCCCGGCGTCTATGCGGTCGGAGATGTTCGCTCCGGCTCGGTCAAGCGCGTCGGCGGCGCGATCGGCGAGGGCGCGCAGGTGGTGGCCTCCCTGCATGGCTATCTCGGCGACGCCGCAAAGCCAGCGCTTTAGGCAAGGACAAGACACGTGAATGGCAAGTCGAATGAGGCTTGCCATTTCGCCACATCCTACAGACTATCCCCTCATCCTGAGGAGCGCGTAGCGCGTCTCGAAGGATGAACGCCCGGAACGAGAACCAGGGCCTTTTCATGGTTCGAGACGCGTGTTTCGCACGCGTTCTCACCATGAGGGTCTAGGTACAACAAGTCTTAAGGGAGGACCAAATGGCTGAAATCGTCGTGCTCTACAAGACACCCAAGGATGCTGCCGCCTTCGACAAGCACTATGCCGAGACACACATTCCGCTCGCCAAGAAACTTCCCGGCCTGAAGAAATACGCCGTCAGCAAGGGGCCGGTCGCATCTCCTGCAGGTCCTTCCGGAATCCACCTCGTCGCCATTCTCACCTTCGACAGCGTGGCGGACATTCAGGCCGCCTTTGGCAGCGAGGAAGGCAAGGCGACCGGCGCCGACGTGCCGAAATTCGCCGGCGGCGGTGCTGACATCTTGATCTTCGACACCAAGGAAGTGTGAGTTTCGATTCAACTTTCGTCGAATCCTGCAAGCTCGTAGCCCGGATTTCGCTTTGGTCCACCCGGGCTACAAAACCAAACTGCTGTTGTTTGTGACAGCGCTGCAAAAGATTCAGCCATGCGTTGTCGATTCGCACGACGAAGCATGGCTGTGCTCATGCATGTGACGACAACGCATGTGGCAATCCCATGAGGACCGTAATACCATCCTCGGCATCTCGAAGGAGTGGACGAGGAGAAATGTCATGGTCTTGGGGTTAAGCCTGCCTGCTCTTACGCTGATCCATGTCATCATCAGCCTGATCGCGATCGTCGCCGGCCTCGTCGTGATGTTCGGCCTGCTTGGCTCGAAGCCGATGCCCGCCCTCACCGCGATCTTCCTGCTAACCACGATCCTCACCAGCGCCACCGGTTTCCTGTTTCCGTTCAAGGAGCTGCTGCCCTCGCATATCATCGGCATCATCTCGCTGGTGCTGCTTGCGATCGCCTGCGTCGCGCTCTACGGCATGAAGCTCTCCGGCGTCTGGCGTCCGGTCTACATCGTGACCGCGATGATCTCGCTGTATTTCAACGTCTTCGTGCTGGTGATCCAGTCGTTCCTGAAGGTGCCGGCGCTCGCCGCCCTCGCACCGGCCGTGCCGCCGGCGCCGCCGTCCGGTCCGGTGTTCGCCGCGGTGCAGGGCATCGTGCTGGTGTTCTTCGTCGTGCTCACCATCGGCGCCTGGCGCCGCTTTCGACCAATGGCGTTTGCCTGATCACACGATTCTCAACGTTCTTCGTTGATGCGAGGCATCGCATTTCGAAATCTAGCGTAGCGATCTGCACACCATTGGCGCCTGCTCGCCCGCGCGCCACACAATAGCTTTTCACCGAAAGAGAGCAATCCATGCCCACCATCACCACCAAAGACGGCGTCGAGATTTTCTACAAGGATTGGGGCTCCGGCCAGCCGATCGTGTTCAGCCATGGCTGGCCGTTGTCGTCGGACGACTGGGATGCGCAGATGCTGTACTTCGTGACGCGTGGCTACCGCGTCGTCGCCCATGACCGCCGCGGCCACGGCCGCTCGGCGCAGGTCGCCGACGGCCACGACATGGATCACTATGCCGACGATCTGGCCGCGCTCACCGCGCATCTCGACCTCAAGAACGCCATCCATGTCGGCCATTCCACCGGCGGCGGCGAAGTCGTGCACTACATCGCTCGTCACGGCGAGAGCCGGGTGGCCAAGGCAGCGATCCTCTCGGCGGTACCACCGCTGATGGTGCAGACGCCGGCCAATCCCGGTGGCCTGCCGAAGAGCGTGTTCGACGATCTCCAGAAGCAGCTCGCCGCCAGCCGCACGCAGTTTTATCGCGACCTCCCCGCCGGCCCGTTCTACGGCTACAACCGTCCCGGCGCGACGCCGTCGGAAGCGGTGATCCAGAACTGGTGGCGCCAAGGCATGATGGGCGGCGCGAAGGCGCATTACGACGGCATCGTCGCGTTCTCGCAAACCGATTTCACCGAGGATCTCAAGAAGATCAACGTGCCCGTGCTGGTGATGCACGGCGACGACGACCAGATCGTGCCTTACGCCGATTCTGCCCCGCTCTCGGCCAAGCTGCTCAAGAAGGGCGTCCTGAAGACCTACAAGGGTTTTCCGCACGGCATGCCGACCACGCACGCCGAGACCATCAATGCCGATCTCCTGGCGTTCTTCAAGGAGTGAGCGCTTCAGGACTGAGCCTCCCTTGTTGTGGGAAAGGGTCGCTCGCAGCGTAGCGGCAAGATGGGGCAGGGCTTAACTTGGTGGAAATTTCGGGGCTCGCGCGCGTTGAGTCCCGTCCCCACCAGGAGAAGCGCCGGCGATGTCGCCCCAGCTCAAACTGATCGCGCTCGATGCCGACGATCTCGCCGTGATCTCCACCCATGTCCAGGACGCCCGAGTCCTGGCCTCCGACATCATCTGGCGGCAAAGTGAAAAGCGGCTCGTGGTCGGCATGAGCCGGCTGGACTGGGAGCAGAGCTTGGAGGGCGAGGCCGAGCCGCGGCGGCTGGTCGCCGCGCTTCGTTTCGACCGTGTGCTCGCCTGCAAGTCGCGCAACATCGATCTTGCCGCGCCGGACAAGGTGCTGGACCTCGTCGGCATTGAATTTCACCCCCAGGATGGGCGCCACGAGGAGCCCAGCGGCAGCGCCCTGCTCTTGTTCGCCCAGGGCGGCGCCATCCGCCTGGACGTGGAGTGCCTGGAATGCGAACTGACCGCCCTCGGGGCCGACGCGGTGGGAACGGAAATCGAGGGAGAGGGGGGAAGTGGCCGGCATGCCGGCCAAAATCGGCCGGCCCTCGCCGGACCGGCACCTGCCGAGGGTTGACGCCGCTTCCCCGTCGCGCCATTGAGCAGAGGACCTGGTGCGCCGATCCGCCCCTCAAGACCAGCCAGAACCCAAGCGAAACATGCCCGTTCGCCTCGACTGCAGCAGCGCCGATTTTGACCAGCGATTCGCCGCCTTCCTCGCCGCCAAACGTGAGGCTTCGGCGGACGTCGAGGCGGCCGCGCGCGCGATCGTCGACGACGTCGCCAAGCGCGGCGATGCGGCCCTGCTCGAGGCGACGGCCAAGTTCGACCGGCTGACGTTGAATGCGTCCTCATTGCGCGTCACCGCCGCCGAGATCGAGGCGGCCGTCAAGGCCTGCGAAGCCGCGACGCTCGATGCGCTGAAGCTCGCGCGCGACCGCATCGAGACCTATCACCGCCGCCAGCTGCCGAAGGACGAGCGCTTCACCGACCCGCTCGGCGTCGAGCTCGGCTGGCGCTACACCGCGATCGAATCCGCCGGCCTCTATGTGCCCGGCGGCACGGCCGCCTATCCCTCCTCGGTGCTGATGAATGCGGTGCCGGCAAGAGTGGCCGGCGTGTCCAGGCTCGTGATGGTGGTGCCCTCGCCGGACGGCAAGCTCAATCCGCTGGTGCTGGCCGCCGCGCATCTCGGCGGCGTCACCGAGATCTACCGCGTCGGCGGCGCGCAGGCGATCGCCGCGCTGGCCCACGGCACCGCGACGATCGCGCCGGTCGCCAAGATCGTCGGGCCCGGCAACGCCTATGTCGCCGCCGCCAAACGGCTGGTGTTCGGCAAGGTCGGCATCGACATGATCGCCGGCCCCTCGGAGGTGCTCGTCATCGCCGACGACACCGGCAACGCCGACTGGATCGCCGCTGACCTCTTGGCGCAGGCCGAGCACGATGCCAGCGCGCAGTCCATCCTGATCACGGACTCGGCGCGCCTTGCCGCCGACGTCGAGAAGGCGGTCGAAGCGCAGCTGAAGACGCTGCCGCGCGCCGCGATCGCCGCTGCGTCCTGGGCCGATTTCGGCGCCGAGATCATGGTGAAGAGCCTCGACGAGGCTATCCCGCTCGCGGACGCCATCGCAGCCGAGCATCTCGAGATCATGACCGGCGATCCCGACGCGCTCGCTGCGAAGATCCGCAACGCCGGCGCGGTGTTCCTCGGGCCTCATACGCCCGAGGCGATCGGCGATTATGTCGGCGGCTCCAACCACGTGCTGCCCACGGCGCGCTCGGCGCGCTTCTCCTCAGGCCTGTCGGTGCACGATTTCATCAAGCGCACCTCGATCCTGAAATGCGGCCCCGATCAATTGCGTGCACTGGGACCTGCCGCGATGACGCTCGGCAAGGCCGAGGGGCTGGACGCCCATTCGCGCTCGATCGGATTGCGCCTCAACCTGTCATGACAAAGCCGCCCGAACAGGACGACACGGCCAATCGCATCGTCGGCGTCACGCTCGACGAGGAATCGATCGGCCGTTCCGGGCCGGACATCGAGCATGAGCGGGCGATCGCGATCTACGATCTGATCGAGCAGAACCTGTTCGCACCGGAAGGTGCTGATGGGAAGGGCCCGTTCACGCTGCATCTCGGCATCACCGGCAACCGGCTGATGTTCGACATTCGCCGCGAGGACGGCACGCCCGTCGTCGCGCATCTGTTGTCACTGACGCCGTTCCGGCGGATCGTGAAGGACTATTTCATGATCTGCGACAGCTACTACCAGGCGATCCGCACCGCGACGCCGGACAAGATCGAGGCCATCGACATGGGCCGGCGCGGAATCCATGACGAGGGATCGCGCACGCTGCAGGAGCGGCTGAAGGGAAAGGTGCGGATCGATTTCGAGACCTCGCGCCGGCTGTTCACGCTCATTACCGTCCTGCATTGGAAAGGCTGATCGCGGATGGCTGCGCCCCCACGCGCAAGCAATCCGCAATCGGTGCTGTTCGCCTGTGCGATGAACAGCGTGCGCTCGCCGATGGCCGAGAGCCTGTTGCTGCACATGTTTCCGCAGGGCCTCTACGTGAAGTCGGCGGGCACCAGGAAGGGCGAGCTCGATTCGTTCGCGGTTGCGGTGATGGCCGAGCTCGGCCACGACATCTCGGGCCACAAGCCGCAGACCTTTGAGGAGCTGGAGGACTGGGAGGGGCTCAATTTCGACCTCATCATCACGCTCTCGCCCGAGGCGCATCACAAGGCGCTGGAGCTGACGCGAACGCTCGCGGCCGATGTCGAATACTGGCCGACGCAGGATCCCACCACCATCGAAGGCAGCCGCGAGCAGAAGCTCGCCGCCTATCGCGAGGTCTGCGACCAGCTGTTGATGCGGATCCGGCGGCGGTTCGCCAAGGTGGGCGCGGCGAACGGGTAGCATGCGGCGCCCGTTACACCGGCGTCACAGGATGCAGGCAGAGCCATGTCGAAGGCTCGAATCACCAACCTCGGGTTCCCGGGTTGTGAAATCAGCCCCCTTCCGATAGGTTCCGCGCGCAATTCACCCCCGCCTCCATCCCCCAAATCATCTGATGCTTGGCCGCCCCAAATTCGTACTTGCCTCCGGTTCGCCGCGGCGCCTGTCGCTGCTCAACCAGGCCGGCATCGAGCCGGATGCGCTCCGGCCGGCCGACGTCGACGAGACGCCGA
>JAEYTQ010000071.1 GCA_023433965.1 Pseudomonadota bacterium
TCTCGACGCCGCCGCCGATGAACCAGCCATGGCGATCATAGCTGTCGAGGTGAACACCGACGGGGGTGCCGCCCAGCGTCGTGAAGTTGGTGCGGCCGAAGTGGGCGCCGGAGTAACCGCCGTTGACGTAGGAGAGAACGTTCGGAGCGACCAGCCAGCCGAGGCGCACGCCCGCGGCCCAGGAGGTTTCCAGCTTCTGGTTGCCGGTGATGCCGAAGATCGGATCCTGGATGGTGGAGCGGATGCTGCCGAACTGAGCGTCGCCAAACACACCGGCGACCCAGGTGCCGCTGAACTGCCAGTCGTAACCAGCGCCGACCGTACCGAACCAACCGGAGCCACCCTGGCGCTGAGTGATCGTCAGCGGGGTACCCGACACGGTGTCCACAATCTGCTGATCGGCATTGGAGAGGCCGCCGCCGCCGCCGCCGAACACGTAGAAGCCGGTCCAGTTGGCAACGGGCGCCGGCATCGGCGCCTTCGCGTAAGGACGGGCCGCGAGGTCGGCCGCCGAGGCCGAGCCGGTCATCGCTGCAGCCGCAGTCAGAGCGAGCAAAATCTTCTTCATGTCAAAATCCCCAACCTTGGTCTGTAGGCGCGAGCGCTTAAGTCCGTGTCATCTGATGGCTGAACTATAGACGGTTCTCGCCGAAATGCTGTTGCCGGGCAGGCACAGTCGCTGGAAAACGCCGGTGCGGGGGTAATTCGGGCGCTTGCGACACAATCGAAAATAGCGACGCTAATTCAATTATTTATCCGATTTCCGGATCTCGGATTTTTGGTAGGTTTTTGTTAGGAAATCCGGCCTTGTCCGGAATGGAGGCGGTCTGCCTCCGCTTGGGACCCGTGAGTCGCTGGCCGAGTCGCTGTGACGAATCCGGGAATCGACGAAGGTACCGGCGGCCCGGCAAGATTGCCGGGGAAAGCGCTGAGATGCGGCCGGTGGCTGCCGCCTCAGACGTCCAGCAGCTCCTCGCTGGCAAATTCGGCCTTGTCCGAGATGAAGGCAAAGCGCGCCTCGGCCTTGGTGCCCATCAGGCGCTCCACCGAATCGGCGGTGGTGTCGCGATCGTCGGCTAGCAAGACCACCTTGAGCAGGGTCCGCTTGGCAGGATCCATGGTGGTCTCCTTGAGCTGCGCCGGCATCATCTCGCCGAGACCTTTGAAGCGGTTGACCTCGACCTTGGCGTTGGCGCTGAAGGCGCTCTTGAGCAGCGCCGCCTTGTGGGCGTCGTCACGGGCGTAGACCGACTTGGAGCCGTGGGTCAGCTTGTAGAGCGGCGGCACCGCGAGGAAGAGGTGGCCCTCGTCGATCAGCCGCGGCATCTGCCGGTAGAAGAACGTGATCAGCAGCGAAGCGATATGCGCGCCGTCGACGTCGGCGTCGGTCATGATGATGATGCGCTGATAGCGCAGATCCTCTTCGCGGTATTGCGCGAGCGTGCCGCAGCCGATCGCCTGCACGAGATCGGATAGCTGGGCATTCGCCGTCAGCTTGTCCTTTCCGGCGGAGGCGACGTTGAGGATCTTACCGCGCAGCGGCAGCACGGCCTGGGTCTTGCGGTCGCGCGCCTGCTTGGCGCTGCCGCCGGCCGAGTCGCCCTCGACGATGAAGAGCTCGGAGCCTTCGGTGCCGGCATCGGTGCAGTCGGCGAGCTTGCCGGGCAGGCGCAGCTTCTTGCCCGCGGTTTTGCGCGCGGTCTCTTTCTCCTGCCGCCGCCGCAGGCGCTCCTCGGCGCGGTCGATCACGAAGTCGAGCAGCCGGTTGGCCATGTTCGGATTGCCCGACAGCCAATGGTCGAACGGATCCTTCATCGCCTGCTCGACGATGCGCTGCGCTTCCGCCGTGGCGAGACGATCCTTGGTCTGGCCCTGGAACTCCGGCTCGCGCACGAACACGGAGAGCATGACTGCCGCGCCCACCATCACGTCCTCCGACGTGACGGAAGCGGCGCGCTTGCCCTGGCCGACGCGCTCGGCGTGATCCTTCAGGCCGCGCAGCAGCGCGCTGCGCAGGCCGGATTCGTGGGTGCCGCCGTCGGGCGTCGGCACCGTGTTGGTGTAGGAGGAGAGAAAACCGTCGGCATCGGCGGTCCAGGCCACCGCCCATTCGCCGGCGCCATGCGCACCGTTGCGCCCCGATTTGCCGGAGAAAATGTCGGGATGCACCAGCGTGTCGGCGTGGATCGCCGCGCCGAGATAATCCTTGAGACCGCCGGGGAAGTGGAACGTCGCCTCCGCCGGCACGTCCTCGACACCCTTGAGCAGCTCGGGCGCGCAATTCCAGCGGATCTCGACGCCGCCGAACAGATAGGCCTTCGAGCGCGTCATCTTGAACAGGCGCTGCGGCTTGAACGCGGCCTTCGGCCCGAAGATGTCGGTGTCGGGCTTGAAGCGTACGCGCGTGCCGCGGCGGTTGTTGACTTTGCCGAGATCCTCGAGCTTGCCCTTGGGATGGCCGCGCTCGAACGTCATGCGATGCAGCTTCTGGCCGCGCGCGACCTCGACCTCGAGATGCGAGGAGAGGGCGTTCACCACGGAGATACCGACGCCGTGCAGGCCGCCCGAGGTCTCGTAGACCTTGCTGTCGAACTTGCCGCCCGAATGCAGCGTGCACATGATGACTTCGAGCGCCGACTTCTTCGGGAATTTCGGGTGCGGATCGATCGGAATGCCGCGGCCGTTGTCGGTGACGGTCAGGTATCCGTCAGCGCTCAGATCGACCTCGATGAAGGTGGCGTGTCCAGCCAGCGCCTCGTCCATCGAGTTGTCGATCACTTCGGCGAACAGATGATGCAGTGCCTTCTCGTCGGTGCCGCCGATATACATGCCAGGCCGGCGCCGCACCGGTTCCAGGCCTTCGAGCACCTCAATGTCGGCGGCCGTGTAGTCCGCTTCCCCGCCGCTTCCCCGCGCAGCCGTCTTGGCGGCGGGGGCGCGGGCCTTCGGCTCGTCGGCGCCGAACAGATCGGCTTTCGCTTTGGTTTTCAACTGCTTGGACATGTATCTTGATGCATTTTGAGGGCCGCCTCGGCGGCGAATCGGTCTGGGCGACTATGCCACTTCTGGCTTGGAAAGGTTACCGCGGGAGCCGGCGAGCGGGGTGGATGGGCGTCAATGCCGGCGGTTTTACGCCGCAGGCCCGCCAATTCCCGGCAATTTGACGTCCCAGCCCACACAGGGTCGAGCTTTGTGACTTGATGTCACACAAGCCCTTGGCTTACCAGTCCTTTTGATCGAGCTGCACCTTGAGACAGGGCGGGAAGGCTAATCTGGTATGGAGCAGTTTGCGCACGCCCTCGTCGAATTCGTGCGCGCACACCAGGCTTGGGCGGCGCCGATCGTGTTCCTGCTCGCTTTCGGGGAGTCGCTGGCCTTCATTTCGATTTTGGTCCCGGCCTGGGGTGCGCTGGTGGCGATCGGTGCGCTGATCGGCGCCAGCGGCATCAACTTCTTCCCGGTCTGGATCGCCGGCGCGCTCGGTGCAGCCTTGGGCGACTGGGTCTCCTATTGGTTCGGCTTCCGCTACAAGGAGCGGGTCGCTCAGATGTGGCCGCTCTCGCGCTATCCGGAACTTCTGCCCAGGGGCGAGGCTTTCGTGCGCAGCTGGGGCATCCCCAGCATCTTCATCGGACGCTTCTTCGGCCCCTTGCGCGCCTCGGTGCCGCTCGCGGCCGGCATCTTCGAGATGCCCTATTGGACCTTCCAGGCTGCAAATTTCGTCTCGGCCCTGATCTGGTCGGCCGTGCTCTTGCTGTTCGGCGACGTGCTCGCCAAGATCATGGAATGGATCTGGCGGGTGATCTGACGCCGGAACCTTGACGGAGACCTGATCTCGCCCTATAGCCCCGCGTCATGATCAACGCCGCGACCATCCTGTTCGCCCGTCGCCGCCGCCGCAGTCTTGCGGTTTGGGCGGTCGATCGCGTTTGAGATCATCGTCTTTGCCGCTGGATCCGATCCGCGGCATTCTCTCTCCTGTCAGCGCGATCTGATCCGGCGGCCCCCAAGGAGGCCCAGCAGGAGACCACGA
>JAEYTQ010000087.1 GCA_023433965.1 Pseudomonadota bacterium
CCAGCCGCATCGGAGGGCTGGGCCATCGTGGGGACATTGCCCGGGTAAAGTGTGGCCATGGTCGCTAGCTCCCTTGCCGCGCAGCAGCATTTACGCCGGCAACGGCGCAAGCGGCCGCTTTCCTTGAGACTTTCGCGATCCCGACCAGACGCGAATTCCGAATGGCATCGCGAGCTGAACGGCGAGCATACTCCCAAGTCCGCGTCCTGTCCCTCACGCTTGGGTGAGATTCGATGCCGCGGCGCAACCAGGACGATGTCATTCGGCCGTCATTTCGCCGCAGATAAGCTGATGCTGCTGGTCGTTCGCAGAACTTCGCGGGCGCGAGGCAGCAACTTCGTCTATAAGTGCCACTCGAGGCCCTTCAACGGATTCCTTTTTCGGGGAGCAGACATGAGCATTTTCGGGAAAATCATGAGCGCGATCTTCGGCAGCCAGGCGGCCTCCGCCGCGCCTGCCGGTGGCACAGCGTCGGGCAGTGCGCCCGCAGGGAGCGCGCCCGGCGCTTCGTCGCCGGCCACCGCGCCCATGTCGGCGGTCGACGTGGCGGCGATCGTCGACAAGGCGGTGGCCGCGCACAAGGGCGAGAAGCTGGAATGGCGCACCTCGATCGTCGACCTCATGAAGGCGCTCGACATCGATTCCAGCCTTGCCGCGCGCAAGGATCTCGCCAAGGAGCTGGGCTACAGCGGCGACATGAACGACTCGGCCAGCATGAACGTCTGGCTGCACAAGCAGGTGATGTCCAAGCTCGCGGCCAATGGCGGCAAGCTGCCGCCGGAGATCAAGCACTGACCGCGCGCCGGTCGTGCCGGAAGGGCCCGCCATCGCGCGGGCCCTTCTGCTTTCAGGCGACCAGATCCGCGTCCTCGGGATGCCGGTCGAGATAGTCGGCGACGAAGCCGCAGCCGGCGATCACCTTCCGGCCGTCGCGGCGGATCAGCTCCAGCGCGCCCTTCACCAGCTCGGAGCCGATGCCGCGGCCGCGGAGCGCCCGCGGCGTCTCGGTGTGGGTGATGATCACGGCCGACGGCGTCAGCCGGTAATTGGCGAAAGCGATGTCGGTGCCGACATCGAGTTCGAAGCGGTTCCTGTCCTTGTTGTCGCGTACCAATGCCGCCATGCGGGATCCTTCCGGAAGGTTGTTGCCTGATCTAGGAGGCTCACTCCACCTTTGCCAAGGTGGACCGAGAGGGATTGGGGCAGGGGAGATATCTGCAAATGCGGACCGCTGTGACCGCAGTGCGGTACGACGTGACGCAAGGCGCCGCGCGGCAGAAAATCCGCGATACGGCCCTTGCGCGCCGGACTTCGGCTCCCAATTCCTCGAGAGGACATACGCCCGAATGCGGCCGGCAGGGTCGCCAACAAGACATTCGGAGTGTCGTGATCGCCAGCCGCAGACGTATGCCTCTTTTGCAGGAGGGTACGATGTCGGACTTTGGCTTCTTGAAGACTCATCGAACGTGGGAAGATTGGTGCGGGATGCTGCTGGGCGCAGTGATCGTGGTCTCGCCTTGGTTTCCAATTCAGGATGAGGCGATCACCGGTCACCAGACGGCCATCCTGAACACGGTCGTGATCGGTCTGATCGTGTTTGGCCTCAGCCAGCTCGAATATGTCGCCTTGCAGCGCTGGCAGGAGGTGACGACGATCCTGGCCGGACTGTGGCTCATCGCCTCGCCATACGTGATCGGCTATTCCGGTGACGGCTTTCTCCGCCTCTATCACACCAGCCTCGGCGCCATGGTGGTGCTGCTCGGCATCCTCCAGCTGTGGCAGGACTGGGACCTGACCGACCAGGACATGCTCAAGCATGGTCAATAGATCGGAGATTAGGCAGGCCCGCCGACTCGCCTCGGCGGGCCGGCGTAGTCACATTCAATCAGTTGCTCTAGCCAGCCTTGAATCCTCGGCTTGAGGCTGCTGGCGCAGGCATCCCCGGCAGATGACCAGGGAGCGGTTAACCCTGGCGTCCTGTTCGGCCTCGGTGCTGTCCTGCGCCTGCCACCATTCCTTCGAATAGGGCTGAAGCCCGGCTTGCAATCTGCTGCGCTCTGACGCGGCAGCAGTCCGCGTCGATCGTAAGGCAGCGCGCGGGCGGTTGGGATCTTCACCGGCGCCATCCCAAGCATAGCGCGCAGGCTTGAAGGCGGGATCGGAAGCCATACGCGCTTGCGGAGTTGCGGCACATCCGGCGAGCGCCAGCGACAACAGGAAGATGGCAGGCGCTTTGACCATGTGCGGCACTCTGTACGCGGGAACTGATGAACGTTGCGACGATCATGTTTAAAATTCCCTGAACGATTGTTGCCGGGACGACGACAAACGCGCATGCGCTATCTCATCCTCATCCTCGCTTTGCTTGCCTCGGCTGCCTGCGCCGACGACGCAAAGCCGTTCAATCTGGCCGACTATCCGCCCGGCGTGCAGAAGGCCGTGCGCTTTGCGAATGAGGAATGCACGAGTCAGGAAGGCGGCGACGTGACCTTCGCGCCTGATACGGTGCGCAGGATCGACCTGACCGGGGATGGTCGCGAGGACTACATCGTCGATTTCCGGGATACCAAGTGCGGTGACCGCGAGACGACCTATTGCGGAACCGGTGGCTGCGTCATGAAGATCCTGGTGACGCTTCCGGACGGCGGCGTGCGCGAGGTGTTCGACGGCTACGTGCTCCGTTACAGAATCATGGCTCCGCCGCTGAAGCGTGGCGCCGCGCGCACGATCCGCTTCGATCTGCATGGCAGCTTCTGCGGCGGCTTTGGTCCGCAAGCCTGCTGGAAGACCAAGGCCATCACTGCGACGCCGTTTGCATTCAAGGAGCCATAGGGCAGGTTCTCGGCAGCCGGCCTTGCGGGCGCGCGGGCGAAGGCGATAAATGGGCGGCAATGAAGAGGAAGCCCAATGCAGCCCCTGCGCATGTCCCGCCGCGTCATGAATCTCGCCTATATGCTGACCCAGAATGCGCGGCGGCATGGCGCTCGCCCCGGCTTCGTCTGGGGTGACAAGTCCTGGACCTGGCGTGAGATCGATGCGCAGGTCTCGGCGCTGGCGGCTGCGCTTGCAGAGCGCGGCATTGCGAAGGGCGACCGCATCCTCGTCCATTCCAAGAATGGCGATGAGATGTTCTTCTCGATGTTCGCCGCGTTCCGTCTCGGCGCGGTCTGGGTGCCCACCAATTTCCGCCTGATGCCGGATGAGGTCAGCTATCTCGCAGCAGCCTCCGGGGCGAAGGCGTTTCTGTGCCACATCGATTTCCCCGAGCATGCGGCGGCCGTGAAGGGCGGCGCGCTGGAGTTCACCTGGAGCGTTGACGGCAAGGCCGCCTTCGGCGAGCGCTCCGTGGCCGAGGCCATCGCCTCGCGTTCGGGCGTTACCGTCGAGAATGCCGCCGTCGAGCACGACGACCCCTGCTGGTTCTTCTTTACCTCCGGCACCACCGGCCGCTCCAAGGCGGCCGTGCTCACTCACGGCCAGATGGGATTCGTCGTCACCAATCATCTCGCCGATCTCACGCCGGGTGTCACGGAGCAGGATGCCTCGCTGGTCGTGGCGCCGCGGTCGCCCGGCGCCGGCGTGCACCAGTTGATGCAGACCGCGCGCGGCGCGCGCACCGTGCTGCTGCCGACCGAGAAGTTCGACATCAACGAGGCGTTTCGCCTGATCGAGGCGCATCGCGTCAGCAATCTCTTCACGGTGCCGACCATCCTGAAGATGATGGTCGAGCATCCTGCCGCCGATAAATACGACCACTCCTCGCTGCGTCACGTCATCTATGCGGGCGCGCCGATGTATCGCGAGGACCAGAAGGCGGCGTTGGAGAAGCTCGGCAAGGTCATCGTGCAGTATTTCGGCCTCGGCGAGGTCACGGGCAACATCACCGTGTTGCCTGCCATGCTCCATGATCCCGAGGACGGCCCGCATGCCAGGGTCGGCACCTGCGGTTTCGAGCGCACCGGCATGCAGGTCTCGATCCAGGACGACGAGGGCCGCGAGCTCAAAGCCAACCAGAGCGGCGAGATATGTGTGATCGGGCCCGCCGTGTTCGCAGGCTATTACGACAATCCTGAAGCCAATGCGAAAGCGTTTCGCAACGGCTGGTTCCGCACCGGCGATCTCGGCCACATGGACGAGGAGGGCTTCGTCTACATCACCGGGCCGGCCTCCGACATGTATATCTCCGGCGGCTCCAACATCTATCCGCGCGAGATCGAGGAGAAGATCTTGACCCATCCCGCAATCGGCGAGGTCGCTGTGCTCGGCGTGCCCGATGCGACCTGGGGGGAGGTCGGTGTTGCCGTGTGCGTCGCACGGGAAGGCGCGAAGGCCGTGAGCGAAGCCGAGATGACGGCGTTCCTGTTGCCGAAAGTG
>JAEYTQ010000089.1 GCA_023433965.1 Pseudomonadota bacterium
CGCGCGCAGGCGCACGGCGACCCTGCTGCTTCTTCTCCGGTGCGGGCATGGGAATGCTGTCGAGCCTTGCGGCTGCGGCGGGCGGCGGTGTCACGGCTGGAACCCGGGCGAAATGCGAATCGAGAACAGTCGTTAAAAACGACAAATGCGCCCCGTTCACAACTTCCGAAAACAGGATGCCGATATGCGCGGGCCGCCGCGCGCGTCAATGCTCCGTTAATGTTGCTCGTTGTGCACTACAGCATGGGCAGGCTGCGCGGCTTGGGCCCGCGGGGAAACGCCGCATCGAGCGCGGCAATCTCCTCGTTGGTCAGCACGAGGTCGCCTGCCGCCGCATTCTCGCCGGCATGTTCCGCGGACGAGGCCTTCGGAATCGCAAACACCGTAGTCGCACGGGTGAGGAAGCTCAGCGCGACCTGACGCGGTGTCGCGCGCCGCGCCTCCGCGATTCGCGCCAGCACGGCCCCGCCCTTGCTCCGCACATCTGGAAAATCGTCATGGCCGAACGGCGAATAGGCTACGACGGCGACATTGTGCTGCTCGCACCAATGGATCACCGCATGCTCGATCGCGCGCTCCTTGAGGTGATAGAGCACCTGGTTGCAGGCGATCCGGCCCTCGCCCGCGACGTCGAGAATCTCGTGGAGATCGTCAGCGTCGAAATTCGACACACCCCAGGACTTGATCTTGCCTGCTTTCACCAACTCCTCGAAGGCCGCGACGGTGTCCTCCAGCGGATAGGAACCGCGCCAGTGCAGCAGATAACAATCGAGGCGATCCGTCTTCAGCCGCTTCAGCGAGCGCTCGCAAGCGGTGACGGTGCCGCGACGCGACGCGTTGCTTGGCAGCACTTTTGACACGAGGAACACCTCGTCACGCCGGCCCGCGATGGCATCGGCAATGACGAGCTCCGCATCGCCGTACATCTCGGCGGTGTCGATGTGCGTCATGCCGAGATCGAGCCCGCGCTGCAGCGCCGCGATCGCGCGCTTGCGGTCGCCATGGTCGAGATACCAGGTGCCTTGCCCGATGACGGAGACGTTGGCGCCGGTCTTGCCGAAGGGACGTTTGTTCATGTCTGCACCAGGGGGGGTCAGAGGGCCCCATCGCCTGCTTGAAGGAAGCGCGCGGCAGCATAGGACACAACCGCGGACACGTCGATTGCGCGGGGGCCGTGGCCCGCCAGCCTATACTCTCGTGGCACGAGATCGCGGTGTTGGCACACACACTTGTATGACGGTGGAGAAAGCCAGCCTACCCGGATGCGCCCGCGACCTTCGCCTGTTTCACCGGCGCCACGTCCGTCGTCGCGATCAGCCGCTTGAGCTCGGGGATGCAGGAGCCGCAATTGGTGCCGGCCTTGAGCCTGGCGCCGATCTCGCCGGCGGTGCGGGCGCCGCTGGCGATGGTGTCGCAGATGGTGCCGCGGCCGACGCCGAAGCAGGCGCAGACGATCGGGCCGGTCGAGGCCGTGCCCTCCATCGATCTGCCTGACAGCAAGAGACGGCGCTGATCGTCGGTGACCTGATCGGCCGCAAACGCACCCTTCACCACTTCCCAGTCGCCGGCATCATGCGCGGGTCCGACGAACAGGCACGTCTCGATGCGGTCGCCCGCGAATGAGGCGGCTCGATAGACCCCGCCGCCGAAGTCGCGATACTCGGCAACATCGTCCCCGGCAACGCTCTCGAGCCAGGCTGGCCAGCGCGAAAGATCGCCGTTGTCGGCAAAGAGATAGCCGAAGCCGCCGCTGACGGTCACGCGCGTCCACAACAGGTTTTGCGGCAGATCGAGCTGCCTGCGCGACAAGGCGAAACCGCGGAAGACGTATTCGTACGGCGCGATCGCGGCGGGCGTCGCCTTGGATTCCGGCTGCCCGGAGAACGGATCAGTGAACGGTGCTACCAGCGCCCCGACGCGGCCGTGCGAGGCGTTCATCGCGCTCCAGTGGATTGGCACGAACAGTGTGCCGCGCTGCTGCCGCTCGCTGACGACGACCTTCAGGATGCACTGGCCGTAGTCTGTGGTGATGCGGGCATAGCCGTCATGGGCGATGCCGCATCTGCCGGCGTCATCCGGATGGATCTCGACGAACGGCTCGGGCAGGTGCGCGCCCAGCCGCTGGCTGAGACCGGTGCGCGTCATGGTGTGCCACTGGTCGCGGATGCGTCCGGTGTTGAGCCTTAAGGGGCGCGACGGGCCGGTCTCTCCGCGCAGCGCGGGCACCTCGGGCGCGACGAAGCGGCCCTTGCCGTCGTTGGTGAAGAAGCCGCCTTGCGCGAAGAAGCGCTCGCCCGGCGCTTCGCCTTCCCGCACCGGCCACTGCACGGGCTGCAAGGCATCGAACGCCTCGTCCGAGAGCGAGGTCAGCGCGCCGATGTCGAAGTCGCGGCTGCCGTTGTTTTCGAACGCCGACAGCGTGGCGTGCTCGCGGAAGATATCCGCCGAGGATTTGTAGTTGAAACTGTCGCCGAAGCCGAGCCGCTTGGCGGTCTCGCTCAGGATCCACCAATCCGGGCGCGCTTCGCCCGGCGCCGGCAGGAACGAACGCTGGCGCGAGATGCGGCGTTCGGAATTGGTCACCGTGCCCGACTTCTCGCCCCAGGCCAGCGCCGGCAGCAGCACATGCGGGCCGGCTCCGACGGTGTCGTTCGAGAGCACGTTCTCGGAGACCACGAACAGTTCGAGCTTCTTCAGGGCGTCGCGAACCATGTCGGCGTCCGGCAGCGACACCGCCGGGTTGGTGCCCATCACCCAGAGCGCCTTGACCTCGCCGCGGTTGATGGCCTCGAACAACTGAACCGCCTTCAGCCCCTCATGCGTGGCGATGCGCGGCGCCTTCCAGAACCGCCTGACCCGATCGATGTCGGGCGGCGTGAAGCCCATATGGGCGGCGAGCATGTTGGCGAGGCCGCCGACCTCGCGGCCGCCCATGGCGTTCGGCTGGCCGGTGAGCGAAAAGGGCGAGGCGCCGGGCTTGCCGATGCGCCCCGTGGCGAGATGGCAATTGAGGATGGCGTTGACCTTGTCCGTGCCCTGCGCCGACTGGTTGACCCCTTGCGAATAGAGCGTGACGACCTTCTCGGTTTCACGAAACATCTTGAAGAAGGTGGCGACGTCCTGCTCGGACAGGCCGGTGGCCAGCGCCGTCGCGGCGGCGCTGCCGGCGATGCTGCGCGCGCGCGCCAGCGCATCGTCGAAACCGCTGGTGTTCTGCGCGATGTAGTTCCGATCGAGCGCACCCTTGTCGGCGAGGTGAACGAGCAGGCCGGAGAACAGCGCGGCATCGGTGCCCGGCCTCAGCCCCAGGAAGAGATCGACGTCGCTGGCCGTGTCGGTGCGGCGCGGATCGATCACGATCATGCGCGCACCGCGTTCCCCGCGGTTCTTCAGCATACGCTGGAACAGCACCGGATGGCACCAGGCTGCGTTCGAGCCGACGAAGACGAGCAGATCGGCCTGGTCGAGATCCTCGTAGCAGCCCGGCACGGTGTCGGCGCCGAAAGCGCGGCGATGACCCGCGACCGAAGAGGACATGCAAAGCCGCGAATTGGTGTCGACGTTCGCCGTGCCGACGAACCCTTTCATCAGCTTGTTGGCGACGTAATAGTCCTCGGTGAGGAGCTGGCCGGAGAGATAGAACGCGACCGCATCGGCGCCGTCGCGGGCAACGATGTGCTGCATGCGATGGGCGACATGATCGAGCGCATCGCTCCAGGCGACGCGCTCCAGCACGCCCTTGCAGCGGATCATCGGGTAGAGCAGACGGCCTTCCAGCCCGATGGTCTCGCCGAGCGCGGAGCCCTTCGAGCACAGCCGGCCGAAATTGGCGGGATGGTCGGGATCGCCCGCGATCGCCGCCCCCCCCTTGCCGTCGGGTGTCGCCAACACGCCGCAGCCAACGCCGCAATAGGGGCACGTCGTCTTGGTGGTGCGGAGCGCGGGATCGATCGCCGTCATATCAAGCCGCCTTCGAAGGCTGCGACAGCGCACGGCCGAACATCATGTCGGTGCGGAACGCCGCCACCTTGTCACGATTGCGGATCAGCTCGAGATACCAGAGCGCATCGACGGTATCGCCGATCAACACCGCACCGGTGAGCCGGCCGTCCGCGATCACGAGCTTCTTGTAGGTGCCGCGCCGGCGGTCCGACAGCACCAGGCTCTCGCTGCCCGCCCCGCCCATGAAGTCGCCCGCGGAGAACACGCTGACGCCGGACACCTTCAGGTTGGTCGAGACCACGCTGCCATGATAGGCGGCGGGCCGGCCCGCGAGATGCCGCGCCAGCACGCGCGCCTGCTCATAGGCCGGCTCGACCAGGCCATAGCAGATGCCACGATGCTCGGCACATTCGCCGAGCGCAAAAATATCGGGCGAGGAGGTCTGCATCACGTCGTTGACCACGACGCCGCGGTTGACGGCGATGCCCGCCTCCTTCGCCAGCGCGACGTTCGGCCTGATGCCGGCGGCGAAGATCACCGCATCGGCCTCGATGCGGCTGCCGTCGGCGAGCTCGACGGCCTCGACATGACCGTCGCCAAGAATGCACTTCGTGCTGGCATTGAGCAGGATGCGGACGCCCTTGCGCTCGACCAGCGTCTTGAGCAGATCGGCTGCGGGCTGATCCAGCTGGCGTTCCATCAGCCGGTCCATCAGGTGGAGCAGCGTCACCGGCGCACCGGCCTTGGCGAGGCCGTAGGCGGCCTCCAGCCCAAGCAGACCGCCGCCGACGACGACGACGCGCTTCTTCGCCGCGGCCAGCGTCAGCAGCAAATCGACGTCCCGCGTGTCGCGAAAGGTGTGGACGCCTGAGAGATCGGCCCCCGGCACGTTGAGCCGCAGCGGCGTCGATCCCGTGGCGAGCACGAGCTTGGAATATTCCATGCTCTCCTCGCCTTCGATCTTGAGCTCGCGGCGGCCGACATCGATCTCGGTGACGCGATAGCCGTAACGCACCGTAACGCCGCGATTTCGCCACCAGTCGGCCGGCCGCAGCTCGAGCTCGTGCGAGCCGGTCTCGCCGGCCAGCACGGAGGAGAGCAGCACGCGGTTGTAAGCGAGCCGCGGCTCTTCGCCGATCACCGCAACCGCGTAGCGGCCGAGCGCGGTCTTGGCGAGTTCGTCGACCAGACGCGCGGCAGCCATGCCGTTACCGACGATGACGAGCGGCTCACTCACGATGCATCTCCTATTCGGCGGCCTGCGCTTGCGGGCCGTAGGCCTCGGACATCATGTAGCCGGACAGCACGCCGTAGGCGTCGGTCCAGGCTTTGGCGAGTTCGGGCGTCCAGGCCTCCCCGAGGCCCTTCTCCAGGGTCCACAGCAAAGTCGCACCGACGACGGGGTAGTGCTCGGCCTTGGCGCCATAGTCGACGTGACGCTTGGCCAGCGCGGAGGCCGCCGGAAGAATCGATTCCAGGTTCGACAGGCCGCCGACCACGGCGGCGAGCATGCCCATCAGCTTCTTGCGTTGCTCGGTCATGTCTTCGGGAAACATCGCGCGCACGGACGGCGCCACCTCGAACAGACGATCGTAGAACAACACCGCGGCCTGCTCCGATATCGGCGCGACCTTGGAAAAGCTCTGCTGAATGAGGGTGATCTGTTCTGGCGTCATGATGTTCTCCTGTTTTCGGTCTGCCTTCGTCCGCGCCATTGCGGAAGAAGTTCATGGGTCAAACGTCATCAGAGAGATTTCTCCCCGCGTACGGGGAGAAGCGACATTCGTGCCTGTTTATGCCGCCTCGACGAAGCGATGACGCTCGTAGAGGAATTCGAGCACGCGCTGGCGGCACTTCAGATAGGTGGCGTTGGTGGCAAGCTCGAGCCGCTTGCGCGGCCGCGCCAGCGGCACCTCCAGCACCTCGCCGATGCGCGCGCTGGGCCCATTGGTCATCATCACGATGCGGTCGGACAACAGCACGGCCTCGTCGACGTCGTGGGTGATCATCAGGATGGTGTTGCCGAGCTTCTGATGCAGCGCCATCACGGAGTCCTGCAGATGCGCGCGGGTCAGTGCATCGAGCGCACCGAACGGCTCGTCCAGCAGCAGCACTTTCGGCTCCATCGCCAGCGCCCGGGCGATGCCGACGCGCTGCTTCATGCCGCCGGAGATCTCCGAAGGACGCTTGTCCCTGGCATGGGCCATCTGCACGAGGTTGAGATTGTGCATCACCCAGGCGTCGCGCTCGGCGCGGGACTTGGTCCTGGCAAAGACCTTGTCGACGCCGAGCCTGACGTTCTCGTAGACGGTCAGCCACGGCAGCAGGCTGTGGTTCTGGAACACCACGGCGCGATCGGGCCCCGGCGAATTCACCTCGCGGTTTTCCAGCAGAACGCCCCCCGTTGTGGCGCCGGTCAGCCCCGCGATGATGTTGAGCAGGGTCGACTTGCCGCAGCCGGAATGGCCGATGATCGAGACGTATTCGCCCTTCTCGATCGTGAGGTTGATGTCCTTCAGCACCTCCGTGGTCGCGGCGCCGCGGGTGAAAACCTTGTCGATGTGGTCGAGCTTCAAATAGGCGGTCATGTGCCCTCTCCCCTCAGTTCTGCGCGGTGCCGCGGGTGACGATCTTGCCGAGGCCCGCGATCAGGCGGTCGAGCACGAAGCCGACGATGCCGACATAGAACAGCGCCAGGATGATCTCGCTGATATGCGAGGAATTCCACGCGTCCCAGATGAAGAAGCCGATGCCGACGCCGCCGATCAGCATTTCGGCCGCGACGATCGCGAGCCACGACAAGCCGATGCCGATGCGCAGGCCGGTGAAGATATAGGGCGCCGCCGCCGGGATCATGATCTTCGCGAAGAATTCGAGCGGATTGAGCTGCACCACCGCCGCGACGTTGCGATAATCCTGCGGGATGTTGCGGATACCGACCGCGGTGTTGATGATGATCGGCCAGATCGATGTGATGAAGATGACGAAGATCGCCGACGGCTGGCCGTCGCGGAAGGCCGCGAGCGACAGCGGCAGCCAGGCGAGCGGCGGAATGGTGCGCAGCACCTGGAACAGCGGATCGAGCCCGCGCATCGCCCAGACCGATTGTCCGACCAGCACGCCGAGCCCTATGCCGGCAATGGCCGACAGCGAGTAGCCGAAGGCGACGCGCTGGAGACTGGCGGACAGATGCCAGAACAGCCCCTTGTCGATGCCGCCGTTGTCGAAGAACGGATCGAGGATCAGCTCCTTGGTGTCGCTGAAGACTTTCGACGGCGGCGGCAGCGCCGAGCCGGCGCGGCGGCAGATCAGCTCCCACACCAGCGTCAACAGCGCGATCACGACCAGCGGCGGGATCACGCGCACGGCTGTCTCACGTGCCATGCGCGCGTAAGCCTCGGTGCGCGGGGGACGCTTGGGCGTCAGCGCACGACTGGCGCGATCGTTGCAGCAGGCTTCGCGGTCTCAACCTCGATCTTGGTGGCAGTCATGCTCATCGCTATCTCTCTCCGACTTAGCAAGGACGACGCGGCCGCCCGGGGGCGGCCGCAGGGGCTCCATCAGACTTCGACGCGCTTGATCGCGAGCGACTTCAGATAGGCCGCAGGATTCTCCGGATCGAACACCTTGCCGTCGAAGAAGGTCTCCTTGCCGCGCGAGGTGGAGGTCGGGATGTCGGAGGCCGAAACTCCGAGAGTCTTGGCCGCGTCCTTCCAGAGGTCCTCGCGGTTGACCTTGGCGATCAAAGCCTTGCTGTTGAAGTTCGGCTCATACTTGCCCCAACGGATATCCTCGGTCATGAACCAAAGATCGTGGCTCTGGAACGGATAGGAGGCATGGTCCTTCCAGAAGCGCATCTGCTGCGGTGAGTTGTCGACGACGCGGCCTGTGCCGTAGTCGAACTTGCCCTTCATGCGATCGGTGATGTCTTCGACCGGACAATTGATCCATTGGCGCTTGGCGCAAATGACCGCGGCTTCCTCGCGGTTTTCCATCTTCTCGGCCCATTGCTGCGCTTCCATCACCGCCATCAGCAGCGCCTTCGCTGCCCTCGGATATTTGTCGACCCAGGCCGCGCGCATGCCCAACGATTTCTCGGGATGCTTGTCCCAGAGCTCACCCGTGGTGATCGCGGTGTAGCCGATGTTCTGATGGATGAGCTGCAGATTCCAGGGCTCGCAGACGCAGAAGCAGTCCATGGTGCCGACTTTCATATTGGCCACCATCTGTGCCGGCGGTACCACGATGGTCTCGATGTCCTTGTCGGGATCGATGCCGCCGGCGGCGAGCCAATAGCGAATCCAGAGGTCATGTGTGCCGCCGGGAAAGGTCATCGCCGCCTTCACCGCCTTGCCCGACGCCTTCTTCTTCTCGAGTGCCGGCTTGAAAGGCGCGGTATCCACGCCGACCTTGAGGTCGGCATATTCCTTGGCGACCGAAATGCACTGACCATTCAGGTTCAACCGTGCCAGGATGTACATCGGCGTCGGCTGGTTGTTCTGCGTCACCTTGCCGGCCGAGATCAGGTACGGCATCGGAGTCAGAATGTGCGCGCCGTCGATGCCGTTGCCTTCGGAGCCGAGCACGAGGTTGTCGCGCGTGGTGCCCCACGAGGCCTGCTTCTGTACCTCGACATCGGGCATGCCATGCTTGGCGAAGAAGCCCTTCTCCTTGGCAACGAACAGCGGCGTTGCGTCCGTGAGCGCAATGAAGCCAAGCTTGGCACCCTTGACCTCGGGCCCTGCATCCTGGGCGAAGGCGCCGGCGGGGAAATTCAGTTTTGCTGCGGCCAGAAGTGCGGCGGTCGAGCCGGTGGCTTTCAACAATTGACGGCGGCTGAGACCAGTCTCGGAGGGCCGGCGAATGCGCTTGGTCATAGGCGGTGTCGTCCTTTTGCGGCGTTGCGGAATGATTGCGTCTGTGCGCACGAGCAGCCCGTCCGTCCGTGACGCCAGAAAAAGGCGCATGCGAACGCGCAACGGGGAGACCCCGTTTGGGTGCGTCGGCAATTCGGATGAGATGTCTCGCGGGACGGCTTCAATGGCGTCGGCCTGGAACTATTCAAGCTTCATGCCAAGCCTGCCATCTTCGAAAAAGAAGGATAATCAGTCGCTTGCTTGAGACACGCCAGAATGTCGCAGGGGTGTTCCGCACGCGAAATTTGCGGCTTGCTCAAACCTTGTGCGCCGCACAAATGTTATGCAGCCGCACAAGCGACAGGCGGCAGAGCCCGGCCAATCAGCCACCTGACAAGCTGCACCCAGCTGATCTCATTCGCCTTTCCGAGCTTCGCGCCACGGCACACAAATTGCTTCTTTGATTGCGTCAACGAAGACTGCGGCGTCCCCGCATTGGTGCGGCCTCTGGCGGCTGCATCCCGGAAGCTCAACTGCTTCGCGGCTCTCCCGGCTTCAAAGTCCTCGTGACGCGATTCCCAAGGCTTCCAGAATTTCCACAGCCCTCGTGCGTGGCCAGCAGCCCGCACGGCCGATGACGTTCAGCCGCGCTCCGTGAGGGGCGTGTCGATTTCACTTACGAAGCAAAGGAATCATCGATGTCGTATCTCGCGCCTTCGGAATTCGTCACCAAGATGGTGGATGCAGGCGAGTCAAAGATCTTCATGTCCACCCGGGATACCATCATCCGCGCCTATATGGCCGGAGCCATCCTGGCGCTGGCCGCCTGGTTCGCCGTCACCATCACCGTGAACACCGGCCAGCCGCTGGTCGGCGCGCTGCTGTTTCCGGTCGGCTTCGTCATGCTCTATCTGCTGGGCTTCGATCTCCTCACCGGCGTGTTCGTGCTCTCCCCGCTCGCCTTGATCGACAAGCGCCCCGGCGTCACGCTCGGTGGCGTGCTGCGCAATTGGGGTCTCGTCTTCGTCGGCAACTTCGCCGGTGCCTTCACGGTCGCCTTCATGATGGCCTTCGTCACGACGTTCGGCTTCACCCAGGCGCCCGACAAGGTCGGCGCGGCCATCGGCAATATCGGCGAGGGCCGCACCCTCGGCTATGCCGCGCACGGCGCGGCCGGCATGGCAACGCTGTTCCTGCGCGGCATGCTCTGCAACTGGATGGTCTCGACCGGCGTCGTCGGCGCCATGATCTCGACCTCGGTCCCGGGCAAGGTCATCGCGATGTGGATGCCGATCCTGGTGTTCTTCTACATGGTGTTCGAGCATTCCGTCGTGAACATGTTCCTGTTCCCGTCGGGTCTGCTGCTCGGCGCCAAGTTCTCGATCATGGACTATCTGATCTGGAACGAGATCCCGACCGTGCTCGGCAACCTCGTCGGCGGCCTCGCCTTCACCGGCATGACGCTCTACGCCACGCACGTCATGACGTTGCCGAAGCGTCAGGTCGACAGGGCCGCGAAGCCCCGCGTTGCGGCCTGATCGAATATGTCTCGACCGGGGAGCCGCGCCCGATCAGGGTGTGGCTCCTCCTTGCCGGGGATGACGATGACCCGCGGACTCCTGATTTCGGTCGGCCAGCATTCCGACAAGGGTCGCAAGCCCGTCAACCAGGACTTTCACGGCGTCCTGATCCCGGAGGAGCCGCTGCTCGGCCTGAAGGGCATTGCGGCCGTCCTCGCCGACGGCATCTCCTCCAGCACGGTGAGCCAGATCGCCAGCGAGTCGGCGGTCAAGAGCTTCCTGATGGACTATTAC
>JAEYTQ010000158.1 GCA_023433965.1 Pseudomonadota bacterium
TCCCGGGCGAGCGCATCTGCGTCACCAAGCGCGCGGTGCTCGGCTTCCACGCCGCGCGCTCGGTGGATCGGCGCGGCCGTTTCTATGCCGAGCCGGAAGCATCGGTTGCGGTGCTTGCCGCCTATCCCGGCCCGGTGCGCGACTGGATCAGCCGCCGTGGCGGTCTCACCTCGCGCCTGCTGCTGTTGAAGGGGCGAGATCTCGCCGCGATCTATCCGCGCTGTCGCTGATGCAGCTGGCAGCCGCCAGGACGCCGCCCACTTTCAAAAGAGAGTCTGGATCACGGGCGCCAGCTTCGCGCTGGCGCAAATGAGCATTCCCCAAAGAGCAAAATTGATCTGCAGCGCCGCCGCCATCGATCGCTCCCCTCTACGTGACGTCCATCCCGGTTGTAGCTTTTATGACTCACCAATAGCGATTCCAGCGAGCACATCACAGCCCAATATTGCGCCAATTGTTGTGCGATGCAGTTGATTTCACGAAACAGCCTCACTGCGCCCGCAAAGTAATGCGAAAGCACGCCTCATATTCGCCGAGGCCGCCAAGTTTGTTTTGCCTCGAGTTCGATTGAAGCGATGATGCGCGTGCCTCAGGCGAATTCTGCGCGTCGCGTGGGGAGGCAAAGGTCCGGCATGATTCGACACGGTTTCATCGTGCTTACGTTTTGTACAGCGCTGATCGGATGCGCAGACGCGCCCGCGCAGGAACGCCGCTCCATCGCGTGGGACGGTCTCGGCCAAGATCCGAACCGTCCACCCGTCGTCAAACGGCGCGCCACGGCCGGCGCGCCGGCGGCAAGCGATCCCAATCAGGAGCGGGAAAAGGTGCTCGGCACTTTGCGTCCCTATTCCGAGGCGTGGTGGGCGGTGCACGACGAAATACAGGCGGAGAACGACAGGCGGCTCGGCAGCAAGCTCGTGATCTGTCCTCGCTGTGTGGAGTCGCCGCAACGCGAGGACGTCACCGGATCAATCCGGTGAGAGAACCAGCGGCCGATCGCGCGTGACGCAGCAAGTCCGTGCGCGTCCCTCTCCCGCAGCATTGAGAGAGGGAACGCAACTCGCGGAATCGCGCACGGCCGCGCCCGTCACATGCCCTCGGCCGGGCAGTTCACCATCCAGGGAATGCCGAACCTGTCGGTGCACATGCCGAAGCCCTTGGCCCAGAAGGTTTTGCTGAAGGGCATGGTGATGCTGCCGCCGTCGGCGAGCGCGTTGAACTTGCGCTCGCCATCCGCGGGATCGGTGACCGTGAGCGAGACCGAGAAGCCCTGCGGTTTCTGGAAATGTTCGGCCGGCGCGTCGGACGCCATCAGCACGCTGCCGTCGGGCAGCGACATCCGCGCATGCATGATCATCTTCTCGCGGCCGGGCGTCGCCGGCACCTCCGGCGGCGCGTCCGACGAGCGCATCATCGCGTCGATCTTGCCGCCCAGAACCTTGGCGTAATAGTTGAACGCGGCTTCGCAATTGTCCTGGTAGAACAGATAGGGATTGAGCATGGTTTCTCTCCTCTTTCGTCGGCCGTGAGGCCTATTGCTTCTCGGTGAGCCTTTTCAGGCTGGCGAGGCCGGTCTCGAAGTCCTTGCCGATCATGCTGTCCATGTTGATGAACACCTGCATGAGCTTGGACAGGAACGGGGCTGGGCCGTACATCGCCCATGTGACGAGCGTGGCATCGCCTTGCGGCACAAACGTGAACTCGGCGGTGTTGTGGCCTTCGAACGGCCGCTCGAGATCGAGCTTGATGCGGAGCCTGGACGGCCCATTCGCCTCGAGGATCTCCATGCGGCCGGCGCCGACATTGTTGCTGCCGTCCCAGGCGTAGGTCGCGCCCTTGCCGTCCGCGGTTCCGCCGAAGGTCCGCTTCATGGCGGGATCGCGGGACTCATAGGGCGACCAGGCGGCCCAGCGGCGGAAATCGGCCACCTGCGGATAGATCGCGCCCGCCGGCGCCTTCACGGCGAGGCTGCGCTCGACGCGGAACGTGTCGGGTTTCGTCAGGGCGAAGGCGAGGATGCCCGCAAGCCCGACGGCTAGCACGACGGCGATGATGGCGATGGCTTTCAGCATGGATGACTCCCGGTGATACGGAGCCTAGGACGAACGGGGACGGCGAGAGCCGACAATCACCTGAACGTTCCTTGATCGTCCCGCGTCACTTCGCCTTGGCGTTTTCCCTTGCCTTCGGCTGGCTGTCCCGGATCAGGCGGTCGAGATGCATGCGGATGTGAGCGGCTTCGGCGGAAGTGTTGGCGAGCGCGATGGCGCGGTCGAAAGCGATGCGGGCTTCATCGTTGCGGCCGAGCTGCATCAGAAAGGCGCCGCGCACGCCGTAGAAATGGAAATAGTTGGCGAGCTTGGGCGCCAGCGGCTCGATCAATTCCAGAGCGGCCTGCGGCCCGCGCACCTTGGAGACCGCGACCGCGCGATTGAGCGTCACCACCGGCGACGGCTGCACCACTTCGAGCGCGCCGTAGAGCAGGTCGATCTGCGCCCAGTCGGTTTCCTCCGGCGTCGCCGCGCGCGCATGCAGCGCGGCGATCGCGGCCTGGATCTGGTACGGCCCGCTGCGGCGGTGGCGCATGGCCTTGTCGATCAGCGCGAGGCCCTCCGCGATCATGGTGCCGTTCCACAAGGAGCGGTCCTGGTCATCCAGCAGGATCAGCGAGCCATCCGCGGCGAAGCGCGCGGCGCTGCGCGCATGCTGCAGCAGGATCAGCGCCGTCAGCCCCATGATCTCCGGCTCGCTCGGAAACAGCCGCAGCAGCAATCGCGCCAGCCGGATCGCCTCCTCGCAGAGCGGTTTCCTGATCTCCGCGGTATCGCCACCCGCCGAATAGCCTTCGTTGAAGATCAGGT
>JAEYTQ010000203.1 GCA_023433965.1 Pseudomonadota bacterium
TCCCTATGCCGACAAGATGAGCGCGGTGATCTCCAACATCGCCAGCGCCGCGGCGGGCTCGCCCGGCGCGCCGGTGCTGCTGGCCGGCACCGGCAAGGACCAGGTTCACCTGCTGCTGGTCTGCACCGGCGAGCGCGGCCTGTCCGGCGCCTTCAATTCCTCGATCGTGCGTCTCGCCCGCGAACGCGCCCTGGCGCTGATGGCGCAGGGCAAGGACGTGAAGTTCTTCTGCGTCGGTCGCAAAGGTTACGAGCAGCTCCGCCGCCAGTTCGACAAGCAGATTGTCGAGCACATGGACCTGCGCAGCGTCCGCCAGCTCGGCTTCGTCAATGCCGAGGAGATCGCCAGGAAGGTGCTGGCGCGCTTCGACAACGGCGAGTTCGATGTCTGCACGCTGTTCTATTCGCGGTTCAAGTCGGTGATCGCGCAGATCCCGACCGCCCAGCAGATCATTCCGCTGGTGATCGAGGAGGGCGCCGCCGCCAACACCACGGCTTACGAATACGAGCCGGAAGAGGACGAGATTCTCACCCGTCTTCTGCCGCGCAACCTCGCGGTCCAGATCTTCCGCGCGCTGCTCGAGAACAACGCTTCATTCTACGGCGCGCAGATGAGCGCGATGGACAACGCGACGCGCAACGCCGGCGAGATGATCCGCAAGCAGACGCTGGTCTACAACCGCACGCGTCAGGCGCAGATCACCAAGGAACTGATCGAAATCATCTCGGGCGCCGAGGCCGTCTAAAGACGGACCGGCACCCACCATACGCAAACATCCCGGTCACTGACCGTGGTCTAGAAGTTCGGATCGAAGGAGACATTCAATGGCAGCCCAGGTCGGTCGCGTCACCCAGGTCATCGGCGCCGTCGTCGACGTGCAGTTCGAAGGCCACCTCCCGGCCATTCTCAACGCACTCGAGACCAAGAACGGCGGCAATCGCCTGGTGCTCGAAGTCGCCCAGCATCTCGGCGAATCCACCGTGCGCACGATCGCGATGGACACCACCGAAGGTCTGGTCCGCGGCCAGGAGGTGACCGACACCGGCGCGCCGATCCGCGTCCCCGTCGGCGAAGGCACGCTCGGCCGCATCATCAACGTGATCGGCGAGCCGATCGACGAGGCCGGTCCGGTCAAGTCGGAAGGCCTGCGCGCCATCCACCAGGAGGCGCCGACCTACACCGACCAGTCGACCGAAGCCGAAATCCTCGTCACCGGCATCAAGGTCGTCGATCTTCTTGCTCCCTATGCGAAGGGCGGCAAGATCGGCCTGTTCGGCGGCGCCGGCGTCGGCAAGACCGTGCTGATTCAGGAGCTGATCAACAACGTCGCGAAGGCGCACGGCGGTTACTCCGTGTTCGCCGGCGTCGGCGAGCGCACCCGCGAGGGCAACGACCTCTATCACGAGTTCATCGAGTCCAAGGTCAACGCCGATCCGAAGAACCCGGATCCGAGCGTGAAGTCGAAATGCGCGCTGGTGTTCGGCCAGATGAACGAGCCCCCGGGCGCCCGCGCCCGCGTCGCGCTCACCGGCCTGACCATCGCGGAAGACTTCCGCGACAAGGGCCAGGACGTGCTGTTCTTCGTCGACAACATCTTCCGCTTCACCCAGGCCGGCTCGGAAGTGTCGGCGCTGCTGGGCCGTATTCCTTCGGCCGTGGGCTATCAGCCGACGCTCGCCACCGACATGGGCGCGCTGCAGGAGCGCATCACCACGACGCAGAAGGGCTCGATCACCTCGGTGCAGGCCATCTACGTTCCGGCCGACGACTTGACCGACCCGGCGCCAGCGACCTCGTTCGCTCATCTCGACGCGACCACCACGCTGTCGCGGTCGATCGCCGAAAAGGGCATCTATCCGGCGGTGGACCCGCTCGACTCGACCTCGCGCATGCTCTCCCCGCTGGTCGTCGGCGAGGAGCACTACGCGGTCGCCCGTCAGGTCCAGCAGGTGCTGCAGCGCTACAAGGCGCTCCAGGACATCATCGCCATTCTCGGCATGGACGAGCTTTCGGAAGAGGACAAGCTGACCGTCGCCCGCGCCCGCAAGGTCGAGCGCTTCATGTCGCAGCCGTTCCACGTCGCCGAAATCTTCACGGGCTCGCCCGGCAAGTTCGTCGACCTCGCCGACACCATCAAGGGCTTCAAGGGCCTGGTCGAAGGCAAGTACGACCACCTGCCGGAAGCCGCCTTCTACATGGTCGGCACCATCGAAGAAGCCGTCGAGAAGGGCAAGAAGCTGGCGGCTGAAGCGGCCTAAGGCTTTGTCATCTCGTCATCGCCGGACTTGATCCGGGATCCATCGAAAGAAAATTTTGATGGATGGACCCGCGGGTCAAGCCCGCGGGTGACAAGTGAAGAAACGGAAACAACCATGGCCACCTTCCATTTCGATCTCGTCTCTCCGGAAAAGCTCGCCTTCTCGGGTGAGGTCGACCAGGTCGATATCCCCGGCGTCGAGGGCGATTTCGGCGTGCTGGCAGGGCATGCGCCGGTCGTGGCTGCGATCCGGCCGGGCATTCTCACGGTGACCACCGGCGGCAGGCACGAGAAGATCATCGTGCTCGGCGGCATCGCCGAGGTCTCCGAGAAGGGCCTGACCGTGCTTGCCGACGTCGCGACCTCGCTGGTGGAGCTCGACCGCGCCCAGTTCGCCGAGACGATCGCGGAGATGGAAGAGAATCTGAAGGAGCACGAAGGCTCCGAGCTCGATCAGGCCATCGAGCGGCTCGACCACTTCAAGAGCATCCAGCACCAGCTCAACGCCACGGCCATGCACTAAGCCCCGGGGCACTGCTCCGGGGCTCTGTCTCCAAATTCCTCAACAGATTCAGCGCTCGTCACGAAAGTGGCGGGCGCTGAAACTTTGTTGCGCGATCGCGGGCGCAGCCGCTCGGATTATCTCAACCCGTCAAACACTTGGCTACTGTGCATGGGGTTGTTTTCGCACCTTCAGTTTCCGAGGTGCGCAAACGCCCGCGCCACCGCGCGATAGACCTCGCGCCGGAACGGCACCACGAGCTCTGCGACGCGGTCGAGGCGCTCCCAGCGCCACGCGTCGAACTCGGCGGGCTGGCCGTTGCGCGGCGTCAGCGGATCGATCTCGTCATCCCTGCCGGTGAAGCGCAATGCGAACCACTTCTGGCGCTGGCCGCGGAATCTGGCGAGGCGATGCGTCTGCGGGCCGTCGTAAGGCGGGAATTCGTAGGTGAACCAGTCGGTCTCGCCGAGATAGTCGGCGCTGACCACGCTGGTCTCCTCCCAGAGCTCGCGCATCGCCGCATCGCGCAGGTTCTCACCCTCGTCGACGCCGCCTTGCGGCATCTGCCAGTCGAGCCCCGGCAGAATGATCTCCGGACCATCGCCCTTGAAGCGGTGGCCGATCAGCACGCGGCCCTCGGCATTGAACAGCGCAATGCCGACGTTGGGACGGTACGGTTTTTGTTCGGACATATATTTCCGCTCTCAGTCGTCGTTCCGGGGCGAGGCGCAGCATCGAACCCGGAACCTCGAGATTCTCGGGTGCGCGCTGCGCACCAGAGTTCACGCTTCGCGTGCCCCGGAATGACCGAGACGTCAATCATCCGCCAGCGCGGAAAATTCCTTCACCACGCGCTCATAGACCGGGCGCTTGAACGGAATGATCAGCTCGGGGAGATTCTTCATCGACTCCCAGCGCCAGCTCACGAACTCGGCCTTGTGGCCGCCGCCACCCGGCCTCTCGACGTTGATCTCGCTGTCCTTGCCGGTGAAGCGCACCGCGTACCATTTCTGCCGCTGGCCGCGGTAGCGGCCCTTCCAGGCGCGCCCGGCCACCGTGCGCGGGATGTCGTAAGTGAGCCAGTCCGGGACCTCGCCAAGCCGTTCGACCGAGCGCACGCTGGTCTCCTCATAGAGCTCACGCTTGGCCGCTTCCCAAGTGTCTTCGCCGGGGTCGACGCCGCCTTGCGGCATCTGCCAGACATGGGTGTCGTCGACATGCTCGATGCCGCCGGCGCGGCGGCCGATGAACACCAGTCCCTTTGGATTGATCAGCATCACACCGACGCAGGTCCGGTAGGGCAGATCCTCGTAACGCGCCATTCCGCCAGACCTCTCGCATGCATTTTGGAAGGCATGCCGGTCCCGCGAGACCCGCGCCGTACCAATTCGTTGATTTAGCTGGATTTTGATTTCAGCATCGCGGTTGTCAATGGCACCAGGAGAATACCCCGGTCGCCCAGGGTCTTGGTCCAGGCGCTGATGCGCTCGATCGAGACGGGCAGGGCGGAGGCGGTGCCGACGGCGACGCCGCGCTCGCGCGCCGCCGATTCCAGCTTGTTGAGGGCGCGGTCGATCTCCGTCGGGGTCGGCACCACGTCGATGGCGATGTCGCCTCTGCCGAACGGCATCGCCTGGTTCGCCGCGGCCTGGGACGCGATGCTGCGGGGCGAGGAGCCGTCGTCGAAGAAGCCGAGGCCGCGCTTGGCCGCCTCGCGGATGATCGGCTGCATCGCCGGCTCGGTCGCGATGAAGCGGGCGCCCATGAAATTGGTCAGGCCGGCATAGCCCTGCATGCGGCTGAGGTGCCAGTACAGGCGGTCCATGTTCTGGTCAGGGCTGATCGAGGTCAGCAGCGTCTGCGGCCCCGGATCGTTGTCGGGGAAGTCGTAGGGCTCCATCGGGATCTGGAGAAAGATCTCGTGGCGGTGCGCGCGGGCGCGCTCGGCGAGCTTGCCGGGGTCCGTGCCATAGGGCGTGAAGGCCAGCGTCACTGCCGGCGGCAGCTTCATGATGGCATCCGTGGTCTTGGCGGCGCCGACGCCGAGGCCGCCGATCACGATCGCGACCACCGGCATCTTGGCCGCCTTGGCCCGGTCCGCGTCGGCCGCATAGACGTTGAACGGCTTCAGCCCGTCGGCGACCACCGGGATCATGCCGTAGCGCGACTTCTCCAGCAGCTTCGGATTGATCCCGGCCATGACGGGCGGCGCGGCGGATGCAGCCTCGCCCTTGCCGGCGGCATCGCCGCCGCCGATCACCACGTCGTGCCGGGCGCCGGTCGAGCCGTCGATCATGGTGATGGTCTTCTGCTCGCCGGGGGCGGCCTGCTTAGGCGCTTCCTTGGTCTCGGGC
>JAEYTQ010000278.1 GCA_023433965.1 Pseudomonadota bacterium
GTACAGGTCCGATGGGGCAATTCAATGCACAAGTTTCCTCTTCGCAGAGCGACGACGCTGGTGACGCTGGTCCAGAGACTATCGCTCAGGCAACCGGCTTCCGACCTAGGCGTTGAACTCGGCACCCGCGAGGGGGCTACGGACGTTACCTTAGTTGAACCCGCCCTACGTCACGGATGCCGACCGCATGGAAGCCGTGTTGCAGGATCCCTACGTCCTGCTTTGCGAGCACAAGATCGGCGCCCCTTGCGATCTGGTTTCGGGCTAATAGGCCACATGCATCGGTTCGGCAGAAGGGGTGAGCCGGCAGGCGGTTACTCCAGGGGGCCGGCGGCCGTGCCGTGTTGAGAGCGCTACCGAGGTGCCTGTCGGTCCCGCCCCGTGCGGGCGGCAATCAGCCACACCAGGGCCGTCACCAGCAACATGGTCACGACGGTCTGGATCAAGCCGAAGTTCAGCGCGTCACGTGCCACGAACAGCGCCGTGATCGGCGCTGCGATGGCGAAGAGGATCCGAACGAACCATCCAAGCATGGTGGCCTCGATGCGCGGGCGTCCCGGCGGCTTTCACGCCATCGGCTGATTCCACATAGAATCCGGAATAGCTGTCGAGGCGAGGCTGCCGTCATCGCAGCCTCGCCTCGCAGCCTTCTAGGCGGCCTTCACACTGATGGTCTTGGCCGGCTTTTGAGCTTCTTCGGTCTTCGGCAGGACCACTTTGAGCACACCGTTCTTGAACGTCGCCTCGATCTTGTCGGAATTGACGCCGTCCGGGAGCGCGAAGTAGCGCTCGAAAGAACCGTAACGGCGCTCGGAGACGTAATAGTCCTTCTTCTTCTCTTCGGTCTCTTCCTTCTTCTCGCCTCTGATGGTGAGACCACCATTCGCGAGCTTGACTTCGATGTTCTTCTCATCGAGGCCCGGAAGCTCCGCGGTGATCTCGTAGGCCTTCTCGCTCTCCGCGACATCGACGGCCGGCGCATCGAAATTCCTGGACAGATCGCGCTCCAGCCGTGCAAGCGAGCGGAACGGCCGCTTCCAGAACCCGTTGCCGAAATCGTCGAAGATCTGATCGATTTCATTTCTAAGTGCCTGGAATGGCTGCCATGTCTCTCCGGCAGCTGCAGGCGCGGTGGACGTCTTGGTGACAGGTAACTTGGTCTCGGTTGCCATGATCATTGTCTCCTTCGAGGTTGACCATTCCGGTCGTCGAGAAGAATAGCCATGGCGATCGTGCGTCGGTTGATATCGCTCAAATTCGAGACTGGAACGTGCGAGCCTGGATGTGGTGACCGGGGCAACTGGACGGCCGTAACAATGGCGGGGCCCGAGATTTATCGATACGCGTCAGTCTTCCAGACGTTTCTCTGTTGCTTCACAGCTCAGGTCGGCGGTGCCGGTACTCCAGGCGTGCGAGCCTTCGCTCTTCCGTGCGGGGGGGGAGACTGCCCCCGCCACCGGTCGACGAAGGCAAACGGGGCGATCGACGCCGAAGAGTTCACAGGTCGTGGCGGCGCGTCATGGGTCTTGATCGAGATCAACCGTCGATCAGGGGGAGAGCAGCATTGTGGAACGAGCACAATCTGAGCTGCGCATCGCAAGACGGATACATGACATGACGGACGGAGCCGCTCCCCCACCTCCAACGCGCGTGCCGGCAGCGGATCCTTTTCTGTGGGGCGTCTCGACCTCGAGCTTCCAGATCGAGGGCGCCGCTCATGTGGACGGCCGCGGCGACAGCATCTGGGACAGCTATTGCCGGCAGACGGGCCGCATCAAGAATGGCGATACCGGGGATGTCGCTTGCGATCACTATCACCATTACCATGAAGACATCGCGCTGATGCGGGATATCGGGGTCGGCGCTTACCGCTTCTCGATCTCGTGGCCGCGCGTCCTGCCTCATGGTCGCGGGGCTGCGAACGAGCCGGGCCTCGACTTCTACGACCGGCTCGTCGATGCACTCCTGGCCGCCGGCATAGAACCCTGGATTTGCCTCTATCACTGGGATCTGCCTCAGGCGCTGCAGGATCTCGGCGGCTGGCAGAACCGGGACATTGCGGGATGGTTTGCCGACTATGCCGCGCTGGTGGCCCGACGCCTCGGCGACCGGGTGACGCGGTTCGCCACCTTCAACGAACCATGCGTCTTCACGCTGTTCGGATACGGACTCGGCTGGAACGCGCCCGGCATTGCCGACATGAGCGCCTTGCACCGGGCCATCCACCACGTCAACCTGAGCCACGGCCGCGCTATCGACGTGCTCCGCCAATCGGTGACGAACGCATCGCTCGGCGCCATTCACAACCGCCAGCCCTGTTATCCCGTCACCGCGCGGGAGAAGGACGTTGCGGCGACGCGGCGCTTTGCAGCGTATTGGAACGACGCATTCCCCTGTCCGCAGCACTTTGCCCACTACCCCACGGAGCTTGCCGAGGCCATCGAGCCTTATGTCCAGCCCGGCGACATGGCGCAGATCGCAAGGCCGGTCGACTGGTTCGGGCTCAACCACTATTCGCCGCACTACATCAAGGCCGACGACAACCCGATCGGCGCCGGCTTCGGCGCGCCGCCGGATGACGTCCGCCGGACCGCCATCGGCTGGCCCATCGTTCCCGACGCATTCCGCGACACGCTGCTGGACCTGCACCGACGCTTCCACCTGCCGATCTACGTGCTTGAGAACGGGACCGCGGCGGACGACCAGCTGGACGACGCGGGTCACGTTCAGGACGCCGCGCGAATTGCCTATCTCGACGCCTACACGACAGCGATGCAGGAGGCGATCCGGGCCGGCGCCGACGTCAGGGGCTATTTCGTGTGGTCGCTGCTCGACAATTTCGAATGGGCATCGGGCTATTCGCAGCGCTTCGGTCTCGTCCACGTCGACTTTGCCACGCAGAAGCGGATCCCGAAGGCCTCGGCGCACTGGTATTCCGATCTCATTAGAGCGGCGCGGCGGTCGCAGATCGGCTCAGGCGGTGCGGGGCCCGGCAACGTGACGGAAAGAGCCGCCGCGATGGCCGCGTTAATGGTCTCCCGCTAGGCCCATGCCTGAGATCCTCACGATCACGCCCAACCCCGCGGTCGACGTGTCGACATCGGTGGACAGGATCGTTCCCGTCGCCAAGCTGCGCGGCATCGGACAGCGCCGCGACCCCGGCGGCGGTGGCATCAACGTTGCGCGCGTGATCAAGCGGCTCGGCGGCCATGCCACCGCACTCTATCCGGTGGGCGGGCTCACGGGAGACCTGCTGCGGCAATTGCTGGACAACGAGGGCATCGAAAGCCTGACCTTCCCGATCGCAGGCGAGACCCGACAGGACTTCTTCGTCAGCGAGATCGCCACCGGTCAGCCCTACCGCTTCATCCTGCCGGGACCGCCTCTCGCCGAGAACGAATGGCAGACATGCCTTGCCATGTTGTCGGCGCTGCAGCCGTTCCCCAGCTTCGTGGTCGCCAGCGGCAGCCTGCCGGCCGCGGTGCCGGACGATTTCTATGCGAGGGTCGCAAGGATCGTCAAACGGCGCGGAGCCAGAATGATCCTCGATACTTCCGGTCCGGCCCTCGTTGCGGCGGTGGCGGAAGGGATCGAGCTGGTCAAGCCGAACCTGCGCGAGATGCGCGAGCTGGTCGGCCGCGAACCGTCCGATGCCGCCGAATGGGAAGCTGCGGCCAGAACGCTGGTGCGCAGCGGAAAGGCGGCGACCGTCGCCCTTACGATGGGTCATCTCGGCGCCGTGCTGGTGACGAGCGACCGGGTGTTGCGCGCCCGGCCTCTCGCGATCACGCCCGTGAGCGCTGTCGGCGCCGGCGACAGTTTTCTCGGCGCGCTGGTTCACGGGCTGGCATCCGGGGCCAGCCTCGAACGCTGCTTTCGACAGGCCGTCGCCGCGGGCGCCGCGGCCCTGCTCCACCCCGGCACAGAACTCTGCCGGCCCGATGACATCAGGCATCTCGCCGAACAGGTCGTGCTCTCTACGGCAAGTTGATCGAGCCGGCGGCAAGCGCGTCGGGCTCTGGCGGCGTCTGCCGGTTAAGGCGGTCGAGCGACAGCAGGAGGCCGCCGACCCGCTCCAGCGATGATACCCAGTCGGCGATGCGCGCGTAATTGTCGACCACCCAGTTGAACGAGGCCTGCACCAGCGTGAACGCCGCTGCGGCCTGCGTGAGCTCACCCAGCGTCATGGCTCCGGAGAGAAATTTCGGCGCGCAGAGCACCAGCCCGATGATCGGCGCCACGAGCGTGTTGCCGTGCGACACGATGGTGGTCCGCATCAATTGCCAGCACAGGCGGCGCCACAGTTCGATCGTCGTGCCGAGAGCGCTGCGTAGGCCGCGGCAGACTTCCGGCCGTTGCAGTTGCGGTGCGAGGCCCTCCCCGATGTCGCGGAGCTGATGTGCCGCCGTGATCAGCTCCGCCTCGGCCTGGTTCTTGGTCTGAACCAGCCGGGTCAGCGGCGCCCCGACCAGCGTCATCGCGGTGGTCACAATGCCGGAATAGATCGCCACACCGAGGACGAGATAACCCGGGATCCGGACGGGCCGATCTCCCACGGAGAGCGCGATGTCGCCACCGACCGTCCAGAGAACCTGGATGAAGATCACCGCGCTGAGCAGCGAGGAGACCAGTCCGAGCGCCAGGTCGATCGGCGCATCCGTCGCAATCCTGATGTCCTGGGCGATCCGGTATTCGGGAATCTGCTGCTCGCCCTGGACGGCGGCGAGGCGGGCGTAACGGTCATCTTCGGTCCAATAGTCGATCACCTTTCCGGTCAGCCATTCCCGCCACCGTCGTTGCAGGGTCATGCGGCCCCAGACCGACGTGACGGCGAGCGCAATGCTTCCGACACACAAGGGGACGAGCAGGAATGCCTGCCCCTTCAGCCGCGCGGGATCGCGGCTCTCGAGCGCGTCGAAGAAGTCGCGATTCCAGTAGTTGAAGCGGAATTGGACGTAGAGCTGGAGCACGACGACGCCGACCAGGAGCGCGCATAGCACCCATACGCGCCAAGCCGATGCTTCCCGCCAGAAGCCGGAGGCGCTCTGCCAAAATCGCGAGCTCGCCCGCGAAGAGCCGTTCTGGTCTGGTTCGGTCATCATCTACGTTCAGAGCTAAAGCCGGGATGTGCCACGCACTTGATCTTGCGCAAATCGACGGTGCGCAGATGCAGGAAAATCGTAGGCGTTCGGACCCATTTTGCAGCGCGGGAGAATGCGCGATGGACGCCTCAAGCTACATTCGCTGGTTCAGGGACATCCGTCTTGCCGACGTGCCGCTGGTCGGAGGCAAGACCGCGTCGCTGGGCGAATTGTATTCGGCGCTGACGCCGGCGGGCGTCAAGGTCCCGAACGGCTTTGCGCTGACCGCCGCCTCCTATCGCGACGCCCTGAGCGAAGCCGGGGCGTGGGACAAGCTCGCCCCCCTGCTCGCGGGCGTCGACAAGCGGCGGATCGCCGATCTCGCCCGTCGCGCCGCTGCCGCGCGCGCGATCGTTTACGCGGCCACCGACGGCAAGGATCTGCGCAACCAGGTCGCACAGGCGTACCGGCAGCTGGAGCAGGAGTACGGACGGAACGTCGCCGTCGCGGTGCGAAGTTCAGCCACTGCCGAAGATCTGCCGACCGCGAGCTTCGCCGGCCAGCACGACAGTTTCCTCAACATCAGCGGCGCGGACGCGCTGACGGAAGCGTGCCGCCGTTGCTTTGCCTCGCTGTTCACGGATCGTGCGATCTCCTACCGGATCGACAATGGTTTCGATCACTTCAAGGTCGCGCTGTCGGTTGCGGTGATGAAGATGGTCCGCTCGGACCTCGCGGCAAGCGGCGTCACCTTCACGCTCGACACCGAGACCGGGTTTCGCGACGTCGTATTCGTGACCGGCGTCTACGGGCTTGGGGAGAACATCGTGCAGGGCGTCGTCGACCCCGACGAATTCTACGTCCACAAGCCGACCTTCAACGCAGGCTTCCGCGCGGTCCTGTCGCGCCGACTGGGATCCAAGGCAAAGCGGATGGTCTACGGCCGCGGACCCAATGCGACCCGGAACGTCGCGACGCCGACGCGTGAGCGCCAGCGATTCTGCATCAACGACGACGAGGTCCTGACGCTGGCCGAATGTGCGCTGCTCGTCGAGAAGCACTACTCGCAAAAGGCCGGCAAGCCGACCCCGATGGACGTGGAATGGGCCAAGGACGGCAAGGATGGTTCGCTCTACATCATCCAGGCCAGGCCCGAGACGGTCGCCTCCCGCCGCACGCCGGAGGCTCTCGAGAATTATGTCCTGGAAGCGCGAGGGACGGCGCTGGCCGAAGGCCGCGCCGTCGGAGAGAAGATCGCGGCGGGACGCATCCGACTGATCAGGAACGAGCAGGAGCTGCGGAAATTCCGTCCCGGCGAGGTGCTGGTCGCGACCGCGACGCGCCCGGACTGGGAGCCAGTCATGAAGCTCGCCGCCGCCATCGTGACCGATCACGGCGGCCGGACCTGCCATGCCGCCATCATCGCACGCGAGCTCGGCGTGCCCGCCGTGGTCGGAACCGGCGGCTTCAGCAAGAAAGCGAAGACCGGCACGGCCGTGACGGTGTCCTGCGCGGAAGGGGACATCGGCCACGTCTTCGAGGGCGTCCTGCCGTACGAGGTCGAACGGACCGCGACCGAAAGCATCCAGAAGCCGCGCACCGAAATCATGGTGAACCTCGGCAATCCCGAGGTCGCATTCAAGACCGCATCCCTGCCGAGCGACGGCGTCGGCCTTGCCCGCATGGAGTTCATCATCAACCAGCACATCGGAATCCATCCGATGGCGCTCGCCTGCCCCGACAAGGTGAGATCGGCGCGGGACCGCCAGAAGATCAAGCTCCTGACCGCACGCCACAAGCAGCCGTCCGAATTCTTCATCGAGCGGCTTTCGGAAGGAGTCGGCACCATCGCTGCGGCATTCCATCCCCGTCCGGTGATCGTGCGGCTCTCCGATTTCAAGACCAATGAATATGCGAACCTTCTCGGCGGCGCCGACTTCGAACCGCGCGAGGAGAACCCGATGCTCGGCTTTCGCGGCGCCGCGCGCTACGCGCACCCCGCCTACGCGCAAGGGTTCGCATTGGAATGCGCGGCCATGAAGCGGGTGCGCGAGACCATGGGCCTCACCAACCTCAAGATCATGATTCCGTTCTGCCGGCGTGTCGA
>JAEYTQ010000302.1 GCA_023433965.1 Pseudomonadota bacterium
TGCTTACATAATGCAGGGTCCGTGCACGGTCGCCGCTGGCAATGATGCTGCCGTAGGCTTCTCCGTCTGAGCGCTGGCTGAGAAAAGAATGCACGATCTCGGCATGCACCTCATATTCCATCACACCAGGCTTCACAAATTTCATTACTCTTTTGAATGCATTATGAGTGATGTCAATAGCCTGTTTGGTTACTTCAATTTCATATTCGGTCTTGATGCCCCTAAGTTCCTTCATGATTTTTGCCGCCCTGTCATACTGGTGAAGGGGATAGCGGGATCTCATTTCATCCACAAAACGGTAGTCCCTTGTTCTGACCAGGCTGGCCTTGCGGTCATTCTCATTCGTATCAAGATAAATGGTATCGGCCAGGTGGATCCAGGGCTGCAACAGACCGTCGAGGCTGTCGAGCCACACAATGGTTTGAATTCCGCTGGCCTCTGTAGCCTCATTGCGGCGGAGCCTGCGGCCGTCCCATTTTTCTTTGAGTTCATTAGGCCTAACCAGTACAAGCACCTCCCTGTATTTGGGATCAGGGTTATCTGGGAAAAGGATCACCATTGAATCTTCCTGTGAAATCCCGCTGAGCCAGTAGAGGTCGCTGTTCTGCTTAAAAGGATAAATTGCATCTGCATTGCTTGGCACTTCGTCATTGCTTACAAAAATTGCAATAGAACCGGGTTTCATGCGTTCTATGAAGCGTTTGCGATTGGTGGCAAAAATGGCTGGGTTCAGTGGGAGATTTTTCATTGTTTCCTTTTAACTAACGGGCAAAGTAACCGAAATGATGAAATTACAGGACAATTATTATTTGAGGTACAATGTTTTAATAATGTGTATCCCCTACACGTGACCCCGGGCCCCAAAATTTTATGGCTTACCTTTGCATTCTAACAAAAAACGATTGCTTCTTATGTCAGTACCTACAATTGCGCTCTCTACGGAGGGCCTGGTGAACATTGGCCTGAAACATACCGAAAGTATTCATTACCAGTCCTCCCCCGATGAGCTGGTACAGGATACCCTCCGACTGGGAGAAGGGGTTTTAACCGATTCAGGCGCACTTTCCATTGTTACGGGGGAATTTACCGGCCGGTCACCCAGGGACAAATTCACAGTTAAAGACGAAGTCACAGCCTCCACTGTCCACTGGAACGAATTCAACATTCCTATTGAAGAAAAGTATTACCACATCATCCATAAAAAGATCACGGATTACCTCAGCCAACAGCCTGAAATATGGGTGAGGGACTGTTATGCCTGTGCAGATCCGCGTTACCGCCTCAATATCAGGTTGGTAACCCAAAAACCATGGACCAATTTATTCGGATACAATATGTTCCTGCGCCCTGAGGAAGAGGAACTGGAGGACTTCCAGCCCGAATGGCATGTGATCTCCGCTCCCGGCCTTCAGTTGGATCCCAAGGAATGTGGTACCCGCCAGCACAATGCGGCCGTGGTTTCGTTTAAACACAAAACCATCCTCATTGCAGGAAGTGGTTATACCGGTGAAACCAAAAAAGGAATTTTTACCATTCTTAACTACATCCTCCCTCATGAAAAAAATGTATTGAGCATGCATTGTTCGGCCAATATGGGTGAAGATGGAGATACTGCCATCTTCTTCGGATTGAGTGGTACAGGTAAAACAACGCTGAGTGCAGATCCGAAACGCAAACTGATTGGCGATGATGAACACGGCTGGACGGAGGACAATGTCTTCAATTTCGAAGGTGGTTGTTATGCCAAGCTGATCAATCTTTCACCGCAGAATGAACCAGAGATCTACAATGCTATACGGCCAGGCGCTATAGTGGAAAATGTAAAATTCCTGCCGGGCACTAACCAGATCAATTTTGAAGATGGAAGCATTACTGAAAACACCAGGGTGGCCTACCCCCTTCATTATATCAGCAATGCCATGGAACCTTCAATTGGCAATATTCCCAGGAATATCTTCTTCCTTACCTGTGATGCTTATGGCGTTCTCCCTCCCATTTCCAAACTCACCAAGGGCCAGGCTATGTACCAGTTTATTTCTGGTTATACAGCCAAGGTTGCCGGTACGGAAGCAGGGGTTACAGAACCGAAACCTACTTTCAGTGCCTGCTTTGGAGCGCCGTTTTTACCGCTTCATCCAGGCAGGTACGCAGAGATGCTGGGCAAAAAAATGGAAGCACATAACGTGAATGTATGGTTGATCAATACCGGCTGGACGGGCGGTCCTTATGGTGTAGGACACAGGATGAAATTATCCCTCACGCGTGCCATGATCTCCGCTGCGCTCGAAGGAAAACTCGACGAGGTGGAAACAGTGAATGACCCCATTTTTGGAATGGCTATACCTAAAGAGATTGCAGGCGTGCCTGCGGAAGTACTGACCCCGAGAAATACCTGGAATGACAAGGAAGCCTATGATGAAAAAGCAAAATTCCTGGCTGGATTGTTCGTAAAAAATTTCGAGAAATATGCCAGTGGAGTTTCTGAAGAAATCAGGAATGCTGCTCCTAAAGCATAGAATAGATGATCACTACATACTCA